>JALZLF010000109.1 GCA_030858865.1 Actinomycetota bacterium
GTGCCGACGCCGTGCTCGTCGGCGAGGCCGTCGGCAGCGCGTCCGACCCCGCCGCCGCCGTCCGCGCGCTGGTGGCGGCCGGCCGACACGGCAACCTGGCGAGCACGGCCTGATGCCTCGACCGACCACGTGCCCGCCAATTACTCGGCGTCCGACGTGACCGACCACGTGCCCGCCAATCACTCGGCGTCCGACGTGACCGACCACGTGCCCGCCAATTACTCGGCGTCCGACGTGACCGACCACGTGCCCGCCAATTACTCGGCGTCAATGACCGACCACGTGCCCGCCAATCACTCGGCGTCAAAGTTCGGCCGCTTCGGCGGGCGATTCGTGCCCGAGGCGCTGATGGCCGCGCTCGACGAGCTGGCGGCGGCCTACGACGACGCCAGCACCGACCCGGTCTTCCAGGGCCGGATGCGCGGTCTGGCCCGCAGCTACGGCGGTCGTCCGACGCCGTTGTACTTCGCGCAGCGCCTCACCGAGCACGCCGGCCCGGACGCCGCGCGGATCTTTCTCAAGCGTGAGGACCTGGCTCACACGGGCAGCCACAAGCTGTGCAACGTCCTTGGGCAGGGCCTGCTCACCGAGCGGATGGGCAAGCGCCGCGTGATCGCGGAGACCGGCGCCGGCCAGCACGGGGTGGCCACCGCCACGATCGCCGCGCTCCTGGGGTTCGAGTGCGTCGTGTACATGGGGGAGGAGGACACGCGCCGCCAGCGCCTGAATGTGGTTCGCATGCAGCTGATGGGCGCGACGGTCGTGCCGGTGACGTCGGGCACGCGCACCCTGAAGGACGCGATCAACGAGGCGATGCGCGACTGGGTCACCAACGTCGAGTCGACGCACTACCTGATCGGCTCGGTGGTCGGTCCGCACCCCTTCCCGCTGATCGTGCGCGACTTCGTCAAGGTCATCGGCCAGGAGGTGCGCGCCGAGCTACGGGAGTCCGAAGGCCGCCTCCCAGGTGCGCTGGTCGCGTGCGTCGGCGGCGGCAGCAACGCCATGGGGCTGTTCCACCCCTTCATCGCTGACGAGGGCGTGCGGCTGGTCGGCGTGGAGGCCGGCGGGGAGGGACTGTCGGGCGTACGGCACTCCGCCACGTTGACCGGCGGCAGCGAGGGGATCCTGCACGGCGCGCGTTCCTTCGTGCTGCAAGACGACTTCGGACAGGTGCGCCCCACCCACTCGGTGTCGGCGGGCCTCGACTATCCGGGTGTCGGTCCCGAGCACGCCTGGCTGGCCGACACCGGGCGGGCCGAGTACGAGGCCGCCACCGACGATGAGGCGCTGGAGGGCTTCCGGCTGATCTGTGAGCTGGAAGGGATCATCCCGGCCCTGGAGCCCGCCCATGCCGTGCTGCCAACGCTGCGTCTGGCACGGGAGCTGGGACCTGACGAGATCGTGGTGCTGAACCTGTCCGGGCGTGGCGACAAGGACGTCGACGAGGTGAGCCGGTTGCTGGCGATGACGCCGGCGGGCCAGGTCGCGGCAGCTCAGCCTTGACCCGGGTCAGCGCCGCGATCCGGGCGGCCAACGACGAGGGGCGGGCGGCCCTTGTCGCCTACCTGCCGGCCGGCTATCCGGACATGGACACCTCACTGGCCTGCCTGCGGGCCGCGGCCGAGGCCGGTGCCGACGTGCTGGAGGTCGGCTTTCCCTACTCGGACCCGCTGATGGACGGTCCGACCATCCAGGCGGCCACGCAGGTGGCGTTGGACCACGGTTACACGCCCGCCGACGACTTCGCGATGTGCGAACAGCTGTCCGCGGTGGTCGAGGTCCCGACGCTGCTGATGACCTACTACAACCTGGCGTGGCACTACCGGGGCACCTCCCGCCTCGACGATTTCGCCGTCGAAGCCGCTGGCGCGGGCCTCGAGGGGGCGATCCTGCCTGACCTGCCGGCGGAGGAGGGTCAGGAGTGGTCAGCGGTGGCCGCTGATCACGATCTGGCCACGGTGTTCCTGGCCGCGCCGACCTCGTCGGACGAGCGGTTGGCGGCCGTCGCCGAGCGCAGCACCGGCTGGGTGTACGCCACGTCCACACTCGGGGTGACCGGCGAGCGGCAGTCGCTGTCGTCGCTGGCCGCACCGCTGGTCGCGCGCCTGCGCGGCTGCACCGGCAGGCCCGTGGCTGTCGGGATCGGCGTGACCAGCGGCGAGCACGCCCGTGAGGTGGCGGGCTTCGCCGACGGCGTGATCGTCGGATCGGCGATCGTTCGGGCCGCGGGCGATGGCGGTCCGGACGCGGTGGCCTCGCTGGTCGCCGAGCTCGCCGCCGGCTGCCGGCGCCGTTAGCGGGCGAGCATGCGGCGCAGCGCGGCCTCGAGGTCGGGTTCGGTGAAGGCGTAGCCGGACGCCTGGGTGCGCTCGGGGAGCACGCGGGCGCTGTAGTACAACAGCTCGTCGACCAGCTCGCGGCCAAGAACCAGGCCCGGAGCCCAGGCAGGCACTCCGATCGGCAGCACCGGCCGGCGCAGAACCCGCGCCAACGTTCGTGTGTACTCAGCGTTGGTGACCGGTGCGGGCGCGGTCGCGTTGATCACGCCGTGCAGCGAGTCGGTGACCAGCGCGTGGCGTAGCACTCCGGCCACATCGTCGAGGGTCACCCAGCTGACGTACTGCCGGCCGGAGCCCAGCCGTGCGGCACCGGCGATCTTGAACAGCGGCAGTTGCCGGCCGAGTGCCCCGCCCTTGGGTGTCTGCACGATGCCGATGCGGACGTGCACGACCCGCACCCCGACCTCCCGAGCCGGGTAGGCGGCCGCCTCCCAGGCCTGCACGACCTCGGCGAGGAACCCTTGACCCGGTCCGGAGTCCTCGGTGAGCACCTCGTCGCCTCGGTCGCCGTAGATGCCGATGGCCGACGCGCACACCAGCACGCGAGGACCGTCGGTCATCGTCGCCATGGCCTCGGCGATCGCCCGGGTACCCCGGCTACGGCTGTCGAGGATCCGGCGCTTCCTCTCCGACGTCCAGCGGCTGCCGAGGATGTGCTCTCCGGCGATGCTTTCTCCCGCGAGGTGCACGACCGCACCAAGGCCCCGCAACCCGGCGGTGTCCACGACGCCGCTTGCGGGGTCCCAGTCGACCGTTTCACCCGGCCGGGGCCGGCCGCCGCGCCTCGCCATGCCGATGACCTCGTGACCTTCGGCGCTCAGCAAGCCTGACAGCTGACTGCCGATCAGCCCGGTCGAACCGGTCATGGCGATGCGCATGGTGACAGCTCCTGCGAGTCGGTCAGGTGCGGTCCCGCACCGGATGACGCCAACGGTAGGCGACAAGCTCATCGAGCGACGCTGGGATGCCTTCGCGCACCGAGGGATACCGCGGTTGCAGGCCCAGCTCCGACCACAGCAGTCCTGGCTGCACCGGCAACCGCAGCTCGGCGGCGTAGACGGTGTCGCGGGTCACCATCGACGGCTTGGACAGCATGCCCGTCACGGTCTCCACCAGCCCGGCCACTGGCGCGGCGATCGCTCCGGGGGCGCGCAGCACGTGATGCCCGGGATAGTAGCGGCGCAGGATGCCGAAGAACTCGTCCCAGCTCGCGTTGGTCTGGTCGCCGGCCGGGCTGGCGCCGGTCCAGCCCCGGGTCGCGGTCGCGATCAGCAGGCGGGCGGCGTCGCTGACGTGCAGGTGGGCATAGGCGTCGGCGCGCAGGCCCGGAAGCATCGACCAGCGGCGATGCAGCTGGGCGAACATGAGGTCGCGGGCCCCGTAGACGTGAGGGAGGCGCACGATGGCCAGGCCGATGCCGCGGTGGGCCGCCAGCTGGGTCAGGCGCTGCTCCGCCTCGATCTTCACCCGACCGTAGGACACGACCGGCGCCACGCCGGTGGCCGCGGTGATGACCCCGGTGGGCTGGTTGGCGTAGACCAGCAGGCTGCTGGAGAACGCCACCGTGCGCACGCCCGCGTCGGCGGCGGCCTCCAGGAGCCGGGCGCTGCCAGCCACGATGGTGCTGCGCAATCTGGCTTCGCTTTCGAACGTCGCCCGCGCCGCCAGGTGATAGACGGCGTCGACGCCCTCACACGCCCTGCGCAGGCTGTCCTGATCGGCGAGGTCGCCGCTCACCAGCTCCAGATCGAAGGGGTTGAGCAGCGCGGCGCGGTGCCGCCGGCGGACGAGCGCGCGCGTCGCGACTCCAGCCTCGACGAGCTGCCGGGCGACCTCGTAGCCGATGAAGCCCGTCGCTCCGGTCACCAACGCCGTCATGGCCGCTGGCTCCGTCGCCGCAGGACGTGGTCGGCCCGGCACAGCCCGACGACGCTGAGCGCGTCGGTCAGCTCGCCTTCGAGGGCCATGGTGATCGCCGTCGACAGGGGCAGCCGCCACAGCGCCAGCGCCTCGGTGGGGTCAGGGGTGGCTTGCTGCTGGGTCAGGTCTTCGGCCAGCCACAGCAGCCCGCGCTGGTCGGTGATGCTGTTGGACGGTTCGACGTCCCCTAATTCGGTCCAGGTGGCGGCGCGCAATCCCGTCTCCTCAACCAGCTCGCGGGCCGCCTCCTCGCGAGGGTTGCCGTGCAGGGCTCCTCCTCCCTCGGGGATCTCCCACGACCACGCGTCCATGGTGTAACGGTGCTGGCCGACCAGAACCGTGGTCCCGTCGTCGAATCGCACCACCACGCCGAGGGCCAGCGAGCGCAGCTCCACGACCCCGTAGACGCCGTCGCTGCCGTCGGCGCGCACCACGGCGTCCTCGCGCACCCGGATCCACGGGTTGCTGTAGATCTGGCGCGTGGCGGTGGTGCGCCAGGGATTGGCGGGGGGCTGGATCATGGAGACGACCTACCGCTTCGTTACTCGGATTCCGCACGCTAAAGGCGTCGGCAGGCCTGTGGATCTCGTCGGCTGCCGGGAGGAGCACTGTCACACCCGGCTGTGACGATAACGGTATGGCTCGACACCGCGCCTGGACCGACGAGCAGCTGTCTGCGGCGGTGGCCGGGTCGGCGACGCTGGCCGAGGTGCTGGCACGCCTGGGGCTGGCGAAAGGAGGAGCGTCGCTCGGCGTGGTCCGCCGCCGAATGCTCCAGTTGGGCCTGGACAGAACCGATCTCCTGCGGCGAGCGTCGTCGGCGAGGTGGGCCGCCGACCCGGACGACGACGCCGCCCACGCCCCCATCCGCGGTCGTTGGACCGACGAAGAACTGCGCATGGCGGTGGCGACCAGCACCTCCATGCAACAGGTGCTGGGCCGCTTGGGCTATCGGGGCAGCGGTCAAGCATGGTCGGCGGCGAAGGCGCGGGTCCTGCAACTGGAACTGGACATCTCCCACTTCGGCAGTCATCCGCGCGTGACCGAGATCGTCACCGTTGTTCCCCGGAAGTCGGCGCGGCGTTCGTGGACCGACCACCAGCTTCGCGAGGCGGTACGGGCCTCCACATCGATGCTGGGGGTTCATCGCTGCCTCGGATTGCGCCCTGGAGGGTCGACGTATCTCCAGATCGGGCGCCGTATCGCCGACCTCGGCTTGGACATCTCCCACTTCAAGGGACAAGGCTGGTCGCGGGGCCTCAAGGTGACGTTGCAGCCGGCGCGGCCGCTCGCCGAACTGCTGGTCTCTGATTCCGACTACCTCAACACCTCTGATCTGAAGCACCGGCTGTTCAAGGAGGGATTGAAGAACCGGCAGTGCGAGTCGTGCGGGCGACGGACCTGGCAGGATCTACCGATGCCGTTGCAACTTGACCACGTCAACGGTGTGCGCAGCGACAATCGGCTGGAGAACCTGCGCATCCTCTGCCCCTACTGTCACGCGCAGACGGAAACGTGGTGCGGCAGGAACATTGGACGATCCGCCCGCTCGGCTAGCATGGCTTCCCGAGCCCCGATGGTGGAGATGGCAGACACGACGGATTCAAAATCCGTTGCCGAAAGGCGTGAGGGTTCGAGTCCCTCTCGGGGCACTCAATCGAGCAAGGGACACAGCGAAGCCGCATCCTCGTGCTCCGTTCCACTCGCCCTGTTCGGTAGCGAAGTGGGCGCCGCAGCCCAGCAGACTTAGCCCGTGCGCTGTCCTGGCACCCCAGGACGCACCGATTTCCGCCCCCGCCTGGCAACGCCGGCCAGCAGTCGAGCCGTACATCGTGAGACGGCATAGACTCCCGCGTCCCGGTCGCCCCTTGGAGGGGCCGGAGGCGATCGCATATCCGGGCCCGTGGCGAGCGGCTCTGGTGGAGGTGAGGATCTGAGACTGCACGGCAACGTCGAGAAGCGGTTGAACGACACCCGCGCGGAGCTGGCGCGGCTGCGCGAGACGCTGCGGATCCTTGACGAGCAGGTGGCCTATCAAGGCGACGTCGCCCAGGAGGCCGAGACCCAGGCCGTCGTCGCCGGCACACCGCTGGCCGACCGCCAGCATCACGAAGCCGACGAGGATCTGCGCCGGCTACGCCGTCAGCGGGATGAGGTGCGCGAACAGATCGCTGTTGTCACGGCCGAGCAGGACGAGTTGCTCGAGCGGCTGTTCGACGCCAAGGCCGCCCGATGAGCTCGTCGGGGTCCGCAGGGTCGGAGGACGAGACCAGTCGGGAACAAGCGGGCGATGAAGGTGGCGGGCATCGCGGCGATGACCCCATCCGGGTGCTCATCGCCGAGGACGAGGCGCTCATCCGGCTCGACCTGTGCGAGATGCTGGTCGAGGAGGGCTTTGACGTCGTGGCCGAGGTCGCCGACGGCGCAACGGCGGTGCGTCTGGCCCGTGAGAAGCGTCCCGACCTGTGCATCCTCGACTTGAAGATGCCGGTGATGGACGGCATCCAGGCCGCCGAGCAGATCACCAAGGAGCGCTTGTCGGCGGTGCTGATCCTGACCGCCTTCAGCCAGCGTGGCCTGATCGACAAGGCCCGACGCGCCGGGGCGATGGCCTACCTGGTGAAACCGTTCCAGAAGCACGACCTGCTGCCGGCGATTCAGATCGCCGCCGGCCGGTTCAAAGACCTGCAGGGGCTCACCGACCAGGTCGGCGACCTGACAGACCGCTTGGAGTCGCGCAAGCTGGTGGAGCGGGCCAAGGGTTTGCTGCAGGACAACGAGCAGATGACCGAGCCGGCGGCCTTCCGGTGGCTGCAGAAGACGGCGATGGAGCGACGGCTGTCGATGAAGGCGGTGGCCGAGCAGGTGCTCGAGCGCTACCAGCATGTCATCTGATCGTCCTACCGCTTCGCTGCTTGAGGACTGGTGATCGTCCTACCGCTTCGCTGCTTGAAGACTGAGCGCACAGCGACCGAACGCTCGGTTACCATGACGCTGCCCGCTCCCCGGGTGACGCGGTCGGCGTGAGAAAGCGAGGGGACCGAGTGCGCGTGATCCGGATGACGGTGCTAGCCGCGATGGCCTGCTGGCTGCTGTTGCCAGCCACAGCGGTGCTGGCCCAGCAGGAAGACGGCGGCGAGGCGATTCGCGGCACCATCCTGCAACGCCCCGAAGACGGGGACCCCGTTCCCGTGCCGGGCGTGGACATCACGGTGAGCACCGCCGACGGCGAGGAAGTCGGCACCGTGACGACCGCCGAGGACGGCAGCTACGCCCTGGAGCTACCCGGTCCCGGGGACTACAGCGCAACGCTGGTCGCCGAGACGCTGCCGGAGGACGTCCAGCTCACCGATCCCGACCGCGCCACACTGGACTTCACGATCCGCCCTGGTCAGTCACGACCTCTGCTGTACCCCCTGGGGGAGGCCGAGTCGGTGGGCGGCAAGTTCGCGACGTTCGTCGGCCGAGCCCTGCAGCTGGGGGTCGAGGGCATCAAGTTCGGGCTCATCATCGCCATGACGGCGGTCGGCCTGTCACTCATCTTCGGGACCACAGGGCTGGTCAACTTCGCCCACGGCGAACTGGTGACGTTCGGGGCCATCGCCGCTTGGATCATCAACGTGACGATGGGTGTGCACCTGATTCCCGCGGCGATCCTCGCCATGGCCGTCGGCGCGCTCGCGGGGTGCTTGCTCGACCGGGGTTTGTGGGCGCCACTGCGCCGGCGTGGCACCGGTCTGATCGCGATGCTGGTGATCTCGATCGGGTTGTCGATCCTGCTGCGCTACCTGTTCTTGTACTTCTTCGGCGGGCGCACCCGCCCGTACGGCCAGTACGCCGTGCAACGAGCGGTCGAGATCGGCCCGATCGGCATCGCACCCAAAGACATCATCGCCATCGTGCTGTCGCTGTTGGTACTCGGGGCCGTGGGTCTGATCCTGCAGCGCACCAAGATCGGCAAGGCGATGCGCGCCGTCGCGGACAACCGTGACCTCGCCGAGTCGTCGGGCATCAACGTCGAGCGCGTGATCCTGTTCGTGTGGGCTTTCGGCGCGGCGTTGGCCACGCTCGGCGGGGTGATGTTGGGCCTGGGTGAGCAGGTCAGCTGGCAGATGGGCTTCCAGCTGCTGCTGCTGATGTTCGCGGGCGTCACCCTCGGGGGGTTGGGAACGGCCTACGGCGCCCTGCTGGGCAGCATCGTGGTCGGGCTGTTCATCCAGATGTCGACGTTGGTCATCTCCCCGGAGCTGAAGAATGTCGGAGCCCTGCTGGTGCTGATCATCATCCTGCTCGTGAGGCCACAGGGCATCCTCGGCCAGGCGGAGCGCGTGGGTTGAGCCCTCGCGCAGAAAGTAGACGCTGGTGAACTGGGAATTCATCCTCGGTCGCGGCCTGTCGTCGGCGATCGGCTCAGACGCCGCGGTGTTCGCACTCGCCGCGATCGGGCTCAACCTGCACTTCGGCTACACGGGCCTGCTGAACTTCGGGCAGGTGGCGTTCATGGCCTTGGGCGCCTACGGGCTGTCGGTCACGGTGGCCACGCTCGGGTGGTCGCTGTGGTGGGGCATTCCCATCGGCTTCGCGTTGTCGGTGACACTCGCGTTGCTGTTGGGGCTGCCCACGCTGCGCCTTCGCGCCGACTACCTGGCGATCGTGACGATCGCCGCCTCGGAGATCGTGCGCTTCGTGGCTCGCTCGGTGTCCATGCGCGGCGTCACCGGTGGTTCCTTCGGGCTCAGCGGCTTCGCCGACGAGTTCTACGCCGTCAATCCGATTCCCGGCGGTTCCTACGGTGTCGGCGTCGTGCAGTTCAGCGCTCGAGCGCTGTGGGTCATCGCCGTCGCGTGGGGGCTGGTCGCGATCATCTCGCTGATGGTCTACGTGTTGATGCACAGCCCATGGGGTCGTGTGCTGCGATCCATCCGCGAAGACGAGGACGCCGCACGCAGCCTCGGCAAGAACGTCTACTCCTACAAGATGCAAAGCCTGGTGCTCGGCGGCCTGTTCGGCACCATCGGTGGTTTCATGTACGCGATCAGCCAGCAGTCGGTGCAGCCCGACACCTACTCGACGCCGGTGACGTTCTACTGCTACGCCATCATCATCCTCGGCGGCACCGCTCGCGTGCTCGGCCCCGTGCTGGGCTCCATGCTGTTCTGGGCACTGCTGTCGTTCACCGACACGGCACTGCGTCAAGCCGTCGGGGCTGGCTACATTCCCGCGGCCATCATGGACGGCACCCAGGTGGGCCAGTCGCGCTTCGTCCTCCTCGGTCTCGGGCTGATGCTGTTGATGATCTTCCGCCCTCAAGGCATCCTCGGCGATCGCAGGGAGATAGCACTCGATGCCCACTGACACCTGGGTGGACGGGGTTACGCCCGAGCCGGGCGTGACCAAGCCCGACCCCATCCTCGTCGTCGACGAGGTAACCCGTCGGTTCGGCGGCCTCAAGGCCGTCGACGTCGAGCATGTCGAGTTCCAGCGTGGCGCCATCACCGCGTTGATCGGCCCCAACGGCGCCGGCAAGACCACCTTCTTCAACCTGCTCACCGGCTTCGACCGTGCCGATTCCGGCGCCTGGACCTTCGACGGCCGCAAGATGGCGGGCATGCCGGCGCACAAGGTCGCGCGCCACGGCATGGTCCGAACCTTCCAGCTGACCAAGGCGCTGTCGCGGCTCACCGTCATGGAGAACATGAAGCTGGGCGCCACCAAGCAGCGCGGCGAGTCCTTCGCCAAGGCCCTGGTCCCGCCACTGTGGCGGCAACAGGAGCGCGACATCGAGGAGCGCGCCCTTGATCTGCTGGTCCGTTTCAAGTTGGACAACAAGCGCGACGACTTCGCTGGCACGCTGTCGGGCGGGCAGCGCAAGCTGCTGGAGATGGCGCGAGCGTTGATGGTGCAGCCCGACATCGTCATGCTCGACGAACCCATGGCGGGCGTGAACCCGGCGCTGACCCAGTCCCTGCTCGGCCACGTGAAGGATCTGCGCACTGAGGGCATGTCGGTGTTGTTCGTGGAACACGACATGGACGTCGTGCGCGACATCTCTGACTGGGTCGTGGTCATGGCCGAGGGCAAGATCATCTCGGAGGGCACGCCCGACCACATCGGGCAGGATCGCAAGGTCATCGACGCCTACCTTGGCGCCAGCCACGACGCGCCGACCACCGCCGAGGAGGAGCGGCGGCAGCTCGCCGCCGCCGAGGCCGTGCTCGATGCCGAATCGGACGAGCGGGAGCAGCTACAGCAATGAGCGCCAGCAGCGAGCCGACGCAGCCCGAGCCAAAGGACAGCACCACAGAACACGGCGGGGGCCGAGCCACCGACGACGCGCAGGACGTCGAGGCGCTGCTGCGCGCCGACAACATCGTCGCGGGCTACGTCCCCGAGGTGAACATCCTCAACGGCTGCGACCTGCGCCTGGCGGAGGGCGAGCTGGTCGGCATCATCGGTCCCAACGGTGCCGGCAAGTCCACCCTGCTCAAGTCCTTGTTCGGCCTCATCCCCGTCCGGGAGGGCACGGTGCGGCTGCGCGGCGAGGAGATCACCGGCCTGCAGGCCCACACGCTGGTGTCCAAGGGCATCGGCTACGTGCCGCAGAACAACAACGTCTTTCCTCGGCTGACCGTCGAGGAGAACCTGCAGATGGGCCTGTACCTGCGGCCCAAGCTGTTCGGTGAACGGATGGAAGTCGTTGCGGGACTCTTCCCGCGTCTCGGCGACCGCCGCAAGCAGCGGGCGGGCTCCATGTCCGGTGGTGAGCGCCAGATGCTGGCCATGGGCCGGGCGTTGATGATGGACCCGTCGGTGCTGCTGCTCGACGAGCCCTCAGCGGGTCTGTCGCCGGTGTTGCAGGACGAAGTCTTCATCCGCTGCCGCCAGATCAACACCGCGGGGGTCTCCATCGTCATGGTGGAGCAGAACGCCCGGCGCTGCCTGCAGATCTGCCACCGCGGCTACGTGCTGGACCAGGGCCGCAACGCCTACACGGGCGGTGGTGACGATCTGCTCAACGACCCGAAGGTCATCCAGCTCTACCTCGGCACCTTGGCGCAGGCGGGCTAGGGCTGCGAGAAGGAGCGAAGGGGCCCGGCCGAAGCCGGGCCCCTTCGCTTCAGTTTGGTGCTGCTAGCCCTGCTCCGCCGCCTCTGCCTGACGGAACTCGGGGTCCTCGCCCAGCATGTTCTGCGCGTTGAACTCCAGGATCGCGAAGCTCGCCGAGGTCGGGTCGCCGGCATCGTCGAGGTCGATCGGACCGGTGATGCCGTCGTAGTCGATGTCCTCGCCGTCTTCCAGGAGACCAGAGCACTCCTCGAAGTCGGTGCACTTGGTGCCCTCTCGGGTCACACCGGCGATCTCCTCGCCCATGGCCTCGCCGGCATCCGAGTCGGCGGCGATGGCGGCCAGGGCGATGATGACCGCGGCGTCGTAGGACTCACCGGCGTAGTTGAAGTCCGACAGGTCGGGGTCGATCTCCAGCAGCCGGTCGCGGAAGTCCTTCGACAGGTCGGTCAGCGGCGTCGTGCCGCGCATGCCCTCCAGCGCGCCTCGCTCGTTCCCGAACTGCTCGCCGAGCGCGTTACCCATGTTGCCGTCGGTGCCGAACACGGGGATCTCACCGGGGCCGATGCCGGCCTCGATCATCGACGTGATGATCCGGGCGGACTCGTCAAAGCCGATCACCACGACCGCCTCGGGGTCGGCCGCTGCCATCTGCTGCACCTCGGCGTCGTAGTTCTGCGCCGCGGGGTCGTAGATGATGGTCTCGATGACCTGGCCGCCGGAACCCTCGAACGACTCGGTGATGAAGTTGGCCAGCCCCTCGCCGTAGGGGTCCTGCAACGCGAGGATGCCGATGGTGCCGATGCCCTCTTCGGCGATCACCTCGGCCAGCACCTGACCCTGGAGCACATCCGAAGGTGCGGTGCGGAAGTACAAGCCGTTGTCGTCGTAGTCGGTGAAGTCCGGCGCGGTGTTGGCCGGCGAGAACTGCACGACCCCGGCGCCGGTGATCTTGTCGATGACGGTCAGCGACACACCCGAGGACGCGGCGCCGATGATCGCG
>JALZLF010000115.1 GCA_030858865.1 Actinomycetota bacterium
CCAGCCAGGGTCCAGGTGGGCGTTCCACAGGTCGATGGCGTCGAAGCCGAGCGCGACCACCTCGTCGAGCAGCGCTGCGAACCGGCCACGGAAGGTGTCCTCTGGGCGGAACCGCTCGCGCGTCGCGGAGTCACCCTGGCCCCAGCCACCCGGCATCCGGTAGCCGAGCTCGCGGGCCACGAAGTTGGCGGTCATGAACGAGACGGTGGTGACGGCTGCCCCAACCCTGCCGATTCGAGTGGCTTGCGCAGGCGGTGTTATACCCGCACCAAGGCGCTGTGCTCCCGGGGTCGATGAGCGGAGGAAGACCGATGACCGGGCAGATCCAGTTTCCCCCTGACTTCATGTGGGGCGTGGCAACGTCGTCGTACCAGATCGAGGGAGCCGCGGGCGAGGACGGCCGCGGCGAGTCGATCTGGGATCGCTTCAGCCACACCCCTGGCAAGACCCGCAACGGCGACACCGGCGATGTCGCCTGCGACCATTACCACCGCTACGCCGACGACGTCGACCTGATGGCCGCTCTGGGCGTCCGCGCCTACCGCTTCAGCGTCGCGTGGCCGCGCCTGTACCCGGACGGTGGCACGCAACTGAACCACAAGGGCCTCGACTTCTATCAGCGCCTTACCGACCGTCTGCTGGAACGAGGGATCGCGCCGGCGGTGACCCTCTACCACTGGGATCTGCCCCAGGCGCTACAGGACCGCGGCGGTTGGACCAATCGCGACACGGTGGCGCGCTTCACTTCGTACGCCGAAGCCCTCTACCAGGCCCTCGGCGACCGCGTCGACTTGTGGATGACGCACAACGAGCCATGGGTGGCGGGCTTTCTGGGTCACTATCGCGGCGTCCACGCTCCGGGCTCGACCGATCTGCAGTCGGCCCTGCGCGCCATCCATCACCTGCTGCTGTCCCACGGCGAGGCGGTCGCCGCCTACCGCGCCAGTGGTCAGTCGGGACAGATCGGCATCGTGCTGAGCCTGCACCCCACCTACCCGGTGGACGACACCCAACAGGATCGGGCGGCGGCAGAGGGTTCCGATGGCTACACGAATCGCTGGTTTCTCGACCCCGTCTTCCGCGCCGGCTACCCAACCGACATGATCGAGCGCTTCCAGCGGGCCGGAGCCAGGATCGACTTCGTCGAGGACGGCGACCTCGCGACCATGGCCGAGCCGACTGACTTCCTCGGCGTCAACTACTACTTCCCACGCCGCGTCAGCGCCTCAGGCTCAGAGTTCGGGTGGAAGGTGAAGGAACAACCCGATCTCGGCGCCCCGACGACGGCGGTCGGCTGGGAGATCACGCCTGAGGGCCTGACCGAGACACTGGTGCGCCTGCGCGCCGACTACGGGGACATGCCGTTCTACGTCACCGAAAACGGCGCTGTCTTCCATGACCAGATCGACCCGGACGGGCAGGTCCGCGACCCGGAGCGGGTGGATTTTCTGCGCCGGCATTTCGCGGCCGCGCAGCAAGCCATCGAGGCTGGCATCGACCTGCGCGGCTACTTCGTCTGGTCGTTACTGGACAACTTCGAGTGGGCCTTCGGCTACACGCAGCGCTTCGGCATCGTCTACCTCGACTACCCGACCCAGCGCCGCATCCCCAAGGACAGCTTCCACTTCTACCGTGGCGTGATCGCCGCCAACGGGCTCGAGTCTGCGTGACCGCGACGCTCTGGCCTGTCAGCGGTCCGTTGCCAGGTCGGCCGCTGCCGCCGCCGCCTCGCCGTACGCGGCGCGCTGACCAGCGGCGTCGACGTTGCCGCTCGGTTCGACGACCGTGCCGGCGCCAAGACCCCAGCCGGTCGTGACCTCGTCGAAGGCCAGCGCCGACGCGATGGTCGCCGCCTGAACGCAGGCCCCCGTCGCCACCGTCTCCTCGGCATCAGGAACGACCACAGGATGGTCCCACAGATCCGCGGCCAGCTGTCGGTAGGACGGCGAACGCGCCCCACCGCCGATCAACAGCCGCCGGCCGGAGAACGCCACGCCGGCGCGAGACAATGCGTCGCTGCCGTCGAGCAGGTTGCACAGGACACCGACGTGGGCCGCGCGGGACAGGTCGGCCGGCGTGGTGGCGGTGCGCAGTCCCGTCAGCAGGCCCGTCGCCGCTGGGAGGTTGGGGCTGCGTTCACCGTCGAGGTACGGGACGAGCACGAGAGCGGCGTCTGAGGGGACCTCCAGCGCCAGCGACGCGAGCCTGGGTGGGTCGACCCCGAGCAAGCGCCCGACCGTGTCGGTCACCTTGGTGGCGTTCAGCGTGCAGACCAGCGGGAGGTAACGGCCGGTCGCGTCGGCGAAGCCGGCCACCAAGCCGGAGGCGTCCTCGGTGGGGATGTCTGAGCTGGCGTAGACCGTGCCGGACGTGCCGAGAGACACCACCACGTCTCCCCGCCGCAGGCCCAGCCCCAGCGCGGCCGCCATGTTGTCGCCGGTCCCCGCCGCGACGAGGACGCCGGCGCGCAGGCCCAGCTCTTCGGCGATGTCGGAGGGCATCACGCCTGCCGGTTCGTCCGGCGCAAGCACGCGCGGCAGCCGCAGCAGCCAGCTGGCGGCGTTCTCCACGGCCGTCGCCAACAGCTCGGTGTCGTACTCGCCGTGCCGCGGCGACCACCACCCGGTGCCGGACGCGTCACCACGGTCGGTGACGTGCTCACCGCACAGCCGCCACGTCAGGTAGTCGTGAGGCAGCATCACCCGGTCGACGCGCGCGAGGTTGTGTGGCTCGTGCTCAGCCAGCCAGGCCAGCTTGGTGACGGTGAACGAGGCTACCGGCACCAGTCCGCACGCTCGCGCCCAGGCCTGGGCGCCGAGCCGTTCGGTGAGCGCCACGGCTTGCGGCGCGGAGGTGGTGTCGTTCCACAGCTTGGCCTTGCGCACCGGTCGGCCGCCGGCATCCAGGACGACCAGCCCGTGCTGCTGCCCCGCGACCGCCACCGCGACGACGTCGCCCAGGTGCTCGGCGACGTGCGCCAGGGCCTCCAGCAGGGCATCCCACCAGATCTCAGGGTCCTGCTCGCTCACCGGTGGGCTCGTGGGCGGGTGGAGCGCGCGGCCGGTGGCGATCAGCGTGCCGTCCTCGACTCCCCGCAACTCCACCTTCGTCGACTGCGTCGACGAGTCGATCCCGCACACCAGGCGTGCGGTCACCGCACCTGGTCGACGTAGCGGGCGACGAGGTTCTCGAGCGCCTCCTGCCCGCCGGATACCGGCTGCGGGGAAGCGTTGCGCGAAGATACGTATCCGTGCAGATCTTCCAGGCTGCGGTCCCCCGAGAGGATGGCCTGGCCCAGCTCGCCGGCCCAGCCGCTGTAGCGCTCACGTCGGACCTGTTCGAGGGCACCGTCCTCCAGCATCTTGGCGGCGACCAATAGGGCGTGGGCCACGGTGTCCATCCCGCCGATGTGGGCGTGGAACAGGTCGTTTCGGTGCACCGACTGGCGACGCAGCTTCGCGTCGAAGTTGAACCCGCCGGTGGTCAGGCCTCCGCCCCGCAGGATCTCGTGCAGCCCGAGGCTCATCTGCTCGACCGACACCGGGAACCGGTCGACGTCCCATCCCAGCCGGTCGTCTCCGGCGTTGGCGTCGACCGAGCCAAGGATCCCCGCGGACACCGCCGCGGCGACCTCGTGGTGGAAGTCATGGCCGGCCAGCGTGGCGTGGTTGACCTCGATATTGAGCTTGACCTCGCCGGCAAGGTCGTAGCGCTGCAAGAACGCGTGCACCGCGGCGACGTCGAAATCGTACTGGTGCTTGGTCGGCTCGAAGGGCTTCGGCTCGATCAGGATCGCGCCGTCGAAGCCGATGCGGTGCTTGTGCTCTACCACGAGGTGCAGGAACCTGCCCAGCTGGTCGAGCTCGCGCCGCAGATCGGTGTTCAACAAGGTCTCGTAGCCTTCGCGTCCACCCCACACCACGTAATTGGCACCTCCGAGCCGCCGCGTGACCTCGAGGCAGTCGCGGACCTGGGCGGCGGCGTAGGCGAACACGTCGGGATCGGGGTTGGTCGCGGCACCCGCGGCGTAACGGGGGTGGAAGAACAAGTTCGCCGTCCCCCACAGCAGGCCGACGCCGGTGCGTTCCATGTGCCCGGAGGCCTCGTCGGCCATCTCGCGAAGGAAGGTGCTGCTCTCCTGAAAGGTGACGCCTTCAGGAGCGATGTCGCGGTCGTGGAAGCAGAAGAAGGGCACGCCCAGCTTCTCCAAGAACTCGAACGCCACCGCCATCTTGTCTCGGGCCTGCTCCATCGGGTCGGCACCGGGGCGCAGCCACGGGCGGTCCAGCGTGCCGGCCCCGAAGACGTCGAAGCCGGTCCAGTTGAACGAGTGCCAGTAGGCGACGCTGCAGCGCAGGTGGTCCCGCATCCGCCGGCCGGCGACCAGCCGGTCCGGGTCGTACCAGCGGAAGGCGAGCGGTTTGTCGGATTCCGCGCCCTCGTAGGCGATCGGCTCGACAACGTCGGGAAAGAACGGGGCGCTCATCTGGCTGGCCTCACTCAGCGCATCCTCACAGCGGCGCGTGGTGATGGCAAGCGCCGCAGCGGCCTTGGTTAGGGTGACGCCATGCGGCACACCAAGTTGCTCATCCGCGCCGGCGGTGTCGTCACCGCGGGGCGCGTCGACGGTCCCGCCACCGTTGCGGTCGCCGACGGGGTCGTCGCTGCCATCTCGGCCGGCTACGACACTGAGCCCGGCAACGGCGAGCCTGTGCTCGATGCCAGCGACCTCACTCTCGCGCCGGGAATGATCGACCTGCACACCCACGGGGCCAACGGCGCACAAGCCGCTAACGGCACTCCGCGCGACCTGGCGGGGATGGCCGAGTTCTTCGCGGCCCACGGGGTCACCGGGTTCCTCGCCAGCGTCGGTGGCGATCACGAAGCGATCGACACCGGTCTGCGGGCCGTGGCGGCGTTCGCATCCGAGCAGCTCGACGGCCAGGGGGCTCGCTGCTTCGGCGCCCATCTGGAAGGCCCGTTCATCAACCCTGGCAGCGCCGGCGCCTTCCCGGTCGATACCGTCGTCGCGCCCGATCCGTTCCTGCTCGACCACTACCTCCGGCGGGCGCGGGGTTGGGTCAAGGTCGTGACCATCGCCCCCGAGCTGCCGGGTGCGCTACCGCTGATCGAGCGGGCCTTCGCTGCCGGCGTCGTGTGCGCGGCCGGGCACTCGCTCGCCGATGCCGCTCAGATGGAGCGGGGCATCGAGGCCGGGATACGCCACGTCACCCACATGTACAACGCCATGAGGCCGCTGCACCATCGCGATCCCGGCATCGTCGGGGTGGCGCTGACCGATGATCGCGTCACCGCGGAGGTCATCGTGGACGGCGTGCACGTCGATGCGTATGCGGTGCGGTTGCTGCTCGCCGCCAAGGGTGTCGAGCGGACCGCCGTCATCACCGACTCGATCGGCGCAGCCGGGCTGAAGGACGGCATCCATGACTTCGCGGGGCAGCGTGTCACGGTGGCTGATGGCGCGGCGCGCCTGTCCGACGGTGCGCTGGCCGGCAGTGTCGTCACGATGGACCAGGCGCTGAGAACGCTCGTAAAAGTCGTCGGCGTGCCGTTGCCGGCAGCGGTCGTCAGCGTCAGCGAAACCCCGGCCAGGGTGCTCGGCCGTGCCGCGACGAGCGGGCGGATCGAGGCCGGGATGGTCGCCGACATGGTTGCCCTGGATGCCGACCTGCGAGTCGCGTGGACCATGGTCGGCGGTCGGTTGCCCCGATCCAGGTGACGGGCATGATCGAATCGTCCACGCCGGCGCCTCCGAGTTCCCTCGTGTGGCTCAGGAGGTCAGCTCCAGACCGGCGGCGGCGGCACGGGTGAACTCGTCGTCGACTAGCACCACGTCCCTGCCGGCGCGGTCCAGCAGCGACGCGGCGATGGCGGCGCGGAATCCGGACGCGCAGTGCACCCACAACGGCTCGCCGGGCAGCTCGTCGAGCCGGTCATCGAGCTCTGGCAGCGGCACGTGCACCGCCCCGGCGATGTGACCGTCGCGCCATTCGTCGTCGCGCCGCACGTCGAGCACGGTGAGCTGGCGCTGCATCCTGACCTGCGCCAGCTCGGCGAAGTCGGTCATCGGATAGGAAGCGGTTGCCTCCGCCGTCGCGCTGACCCCCACGGCTCGGGCCTCGGGATGGTCGATGCCGATCAGGGCGAGCATCCGCTGCGCCTCTTCGACGTCGCCGGCATGATCGCCGGCCAGGACGACTGGCGTACCCCACGGCAGCACCCAGCCCAGATAGGTGGGCAATGAGTCGCCCAGTTCCACGTTGACCGTCCCGGCGACGTGGGACTCGGCGAACAGCCGCCGCTGCCGCACGTCGACCACCCATGCCCCCGCGGCGGCTCGCTTGCCCAGCTGGGCCACCGCCACCTCGAAAGGTGGTGCCAGGTCGAGCGGCGCCGGGCCCGCGCGGTTGATCGGCGCCATGTGCGCGTAGTACGCAGGGTAGGCGGTCAGTCCGCCAAGCATCGTGCGCACGAAAGTCTGCTCGTCCGCCGTCGTGCAGGCGAGATTCTGGCCACGCTGGTGGCCGATGGTCGACTCCGCTGTGTCGCCTGCGCTCCCCGCCGACGCGCAAAAGCTGCCGAAACCGTGGGTGGGATGCACGCTCGTGGATGCCGGGAGCGTGTCGGCCAGCCTCCGCACCGACCGGTACTGCGCCCCGGTCAGCTCTTCGGTCTGCTCCGCGCCGATCAGGTCGGTGCGACCCACCGTTCCGTACAGCAGTGACCCGCCCGTGAACACCGCGCCGTCGCCGTCGCCGTCGCCGTCGCCGTCGACGACCAGATAGGACAGATGCTGAGGAGTGTGACCGGGCGTGTGCAGCGCGGTGATACTCAGCGAGCCGGCGGTGAGCACTTCGCCGTCGCGGACGGGCGTACGAGGAAACGCCACGTCGTCGGCGGCGGCGATCACATATTGCCCGCCGGTGCGCCTGGCAAGCTCCAACCCGCCACTGACGTAGTCGTTGTGCACGTGCGTCTCCAGCACGTAGGCGATGCTCGCCCCGCTCGGTACGGCGGCGAGGACACGGTCGATGTCGCGTTGCGGGTCCACCACGACGGCGACCCCGTCCTGCGCGACGACGTACGAGCGGTCACCCAAGGCAGCGGTCTCGATCACGATCACCTGCACTGGTTGCCTCCCGTTGCATCCCGCCGCCGGCCTTGCCCCGCGGAGAGGCACCGTAGGCCGCTCGGCCAGAGACAGCAACGACTTTGGCAACGCCGCCGTTGCCCTTACCATCAGCAGCACACTCGGCACGAATGTTGGAGGTGGCCATCCAAACGCTGCTGCCTGCTGAGCCTCGCAGCGCCGGTCAGGCACGCCGGTTCGTCGGCGCGGCGTTGCATCAGCTCGGCCAGGAGCGCCACAGCGACACCACCGAGTTGCTGGTCAGCGAGCTGGTGACCAATGCCGTGCTGCACTCCCAATCGGCGGTCGGCGTCCGCATCTCCGCCGGGGCCTCAGTGGTCCGCGTCGAGGTGAGCGATGGCAGCACGCTGCTGCCCACCCCGCGCAGCTTCAGCCCCGACGCTGCCACGGGCCGCGGCTTGGAGCTGGTCGAGGTGCTGTCCAGCCGCTGGGGCGTGGAATCCCGCCCGGACGGAAAGGTGGTCTGGTTCGAGCTCGGCGACTTCTCGACGGCTGCGCCAAGCGACCGCGACGGTCCTGTCGAACCGCCCTCCGAAGACGGGTCGGCTGGCGAAGGGCGCATCACGGTGGGCCTGCTCGGGGTGCCGGTGACGCTGTACCGCGCCATGCAACAGCATGACGAGGCGCTGCTGCGCGAGCACACCCTGTTGACGTTGGGCGCGTCCGCTGCTACCGCCACCTCGACCGGCATCGTCGCGCAGGTGATTCTCGAGCGGCTGGACGCCGGCTTGCAGGGCGCCGACGCCGCCGGCGAGGAGTCCGCCGACCTGGTCGGGACGGTCGGCGCCGAGGACGGCCCCGCCAGTGCCCGGCTGCTGGCGGTGCTGGAGGAAGCCGACGAGCTCGCCCGCACCGGTCAGCTGCTAACCCCGCCCACGCTGCCAGAAGTGCGTGGCTGCCGCCACTGGTGGCTCGGGGAAGTGATGGCGCAGACTCAGGGTCGCGCGCCGACCGCGTGGGCGGAGTTCACCGTCGACCATCCCGACGACACACCCGCGAAGCCGGACGTCTCCTACCGTCACGTGCTCGACCAGCTCAGCGACGCAATCGTCGTCGGCGACGACCGCAACCGCATCACCCACGTGAACCCGGCCGCCGCCCAGCTGCTGGGCTGGTCGGCCGCTGACCTGACCGGCCGGCGTCTTACCGCGATCGTCCCTGCCCGGCTTCGCGACGCGCACATCTCCGGCTACACCCGCTACCTGGTCACTGGCACGCCGCAGCTGATCGGACGACCGGTGAAGGTTCCGGCGCTACGCCGCGACGACACCGAGGTCACCGTCGAGCTGCTACTCAGCGTGTTCGTCGACGACGACGGCAACCGCGGCTTCGTGGGGTCGCTGCGGGAACTGGCGCAACGCGACGAGACGGCTGGACAGCGGCTGGTTGACCGTGGGCTCGCCGCCGTCGCCGAGGTCGTCGGGACGCTGTTCTCGCCGGGTCCCCCTCGGGCGGTGGACGAGTTGGCGGAGCGCGCGGCTGACACGCTGGTGCGGGCTTTGGGGTGGCCGTTCGCCGCGACCTGGAGCATCGACGAGGACGGCCAGCGGCTGCGATGTTCGTCGGTCGGCAGGGGCGCCGGTGACTATCCGGCCTTCGTGGCGATGACCCGCCAGCAGCGATTGTCCCTCGGGGCGGGGCTGCCCGGCAGGGTGTGGCAGTCGGGGCTGCCCGACTGGGTCCCAGACGTCACCGCCGACGCCAACTTCTCCCGCGCCGCCTCGGCGCTGCAGAGCGGCTTGCGCAGCGCACTCGCCTTCCCCGTCAAGGCCAGCCCGTCTGGGCAGACGGTCGCCGTCGTGGAGCTGCTCAGCCACGAGCTGATCGACGTGCCCCCGGAGCTGCTGACGGTGCTGCGCACCATCGGTGTGCTGGTCGGCGCTGCCGCCCAGCCGGGTCCGGGCAACGGCCCGCCGCCTACCGCAGCCGACCGCCCAGCCGGAACTCCTCGAAGTGGATCCGGTCCTGGGGCATCCCAAGTGCCACCAGCTGACCGGTGAGGGCGTCGGTCATCGGCTTGGGTCCACACAGGTAGACGGCCACACCGGTCAGACCGCCGGAGATCTCCACGATCCGGGCGGCCGTCAGGAAGCCGTTCTCCTCGTCGGCGTGGGGAATGATCCGCAGACGCGGCCGCTCGGCCGCCAGGGTGCGCAGCTCGTCGAGGAACACCGCCGTCTCGCTGCGGTCGGTCAGGTAGTACAGGTCGATCTCGCGGTCCTCGGTGGGCACGGCGCTGGCCGCCGCAGAGGACGACGACGCGGGCAGGCTGCGCACCATCGACAGAAACGGCGTGATGCCGATACCGCCG
Organism: Actinomycetota bacterium; assembly: GCA_030858865.1. Lineage (GTDB taxonomy): Bacteria > Actinomycetota > Nitriliruptoria > Euzebyales > Egibacteraceae > JACCTL01. The sequence goes on from JALZLF010000115.1 coordinate 9,483, forward strand.
GCGATCCACACCTGCCGCGGCTCCCGATCGCCGCGATGCCAGAAGCCGCCGTAGGGTCCCTCGACGCGAACCCAGGCGCCCGGCTCCACGCCGGGCAGCGCACGGGTGTAGTCACCGACGGCCTTGACCGCCAGGCGCAGCTTCGGGTCTGTCGGCGCCGAGGTGATCGAGAAGGGATGCAGCTCCCGGCCGACGGCCGGGTGGTTGATGCCGATGAACACATGCTGTCCGGGCTCGAAGTCCAACGGCGCGTCGGCCGGCTCCAGCTCGATCTCGGCGATCGACGCCCCCCTCGATCGCAGCGCCGCCACCAGGTAGAAGTTCCGTCGCACCAGGGTTCGACCGAGCCCGGAGCGGTAGACCCAGCCCGCGAGCGCCGCCACGGTCAGGGCCGCCAGGTAGCCATCGAGGAACCGGATCTGGGACCCCACGCCTTGCACCCGCAGTGCGTGCAGAGCCCCGACGGCGAACACCAAGCCGAACACGCGGTGGACCCGCAGGAACGGTTCGTGGCGCAGACGCCCGAGCACCGTGACACCGAGGATGGCGGCGAACCCGGCGAAGGCCAGCACGCCGGCGAAGACTCGCCAGCCGGCGTCAGGCAACAGCAGGGCGGCGGCCGTGCTGGCGCCGGGCGAGGCGGCCTGCGAGCCGAGGACCAGCACCACATGGGCGACGAGCAGCGTAGCCACCGCCGCGGCCAGGCGCCGATGCCAGCGGTACATGCGATCCAGGCCACCGAACAACCGCTCGATGGCGGGCAACCGCGCACTGAGCACCAGATTGGTCGCGAACGCCGAGTAGCCGCACAGCCCCGCCAGCAGCGCCACGCTGCGCAGGGCTCCCGCCGGTGTCGTGAACGCCAGGGCCACCGCGTCCGAGCCCAGCCACAACAACACCGGCACCAGCGGCGGCCCCAGCACGGCAAACCACGCCGGCCCGCGCAGGACCTGGCGCCTGACCAGCGCCCGGCGAGCCGGAGGATCGCTGCGCTCGGCCGTGGACTGGCTGGTCATCAGGGCTCCACTCGTCCTGCTGGTGCCATTCTGCAACGCCGGGTGCGGTACGGGCCTATGCGCCAGGGCGTTTCGCGGTGTCGTCGCCCACCGTGCGACCCGCTCGCACGACGGCGTCGGCCACGGCTGGCTCGGTGACCACTCGGGCGAACAGCAGCGCGGCCGCCAGTTTGACGACGAGCCCAGCGGCGAAGGCCCCGCGGATGCCAAAGGCCGTGGCGATGACTCCGCCGCCGATCGCGCCACGGGGACCGCGCCGTACCCGAGCACCCGGAAGGCCCCCAGCCCGGCCTATCATCCGGTCGGGAACGATGATCTGGCGCAGGGAACGCCCGATGACGTTGAAGGCACCGGTGGACAGCGAGATCAATGTCCAAGCGGCGGCGGCGACCCAGATCGTGGGAGCGACCGCCACGGCGGCGAACAGCACCAGCAGCGACGATCCCGCCACGTAGCCCATGTTGTGGCGCGCGCACCCTCGTGAACGCCAGCGCCCCCAACCCGAAGCTCACGGCGTCGAAGGCGAACGGCAACGCCGCGGCGGCGGTGAACAACAGCGAACCGACCGGCCCGCCGAGGAACTCGTTGGCGACGAGCTCGGCGGCGCCCATGCGGCCGTTGGCCGCGTCGAGGCGGTCGCGAGGGGTGACCAGCGGGATGACCGCCTGCAAAGCGCCGTCCACGACGACCTCACCCAGGCCGATGCACACCGCGACGGCGTACAAGCCGAGCAACGTCGACCCTCCAACCGCCACCGACACGGCGAACACCCCGACGCAGGCCCCCCTGACCACCTGCACCGCGATGATCATCCGCCGACGGTCACCGCGGTCGGTGATCGCTCCGCCGACGGCTCCGAACAGCAGCCACGGAAGGTAGGGTCGCAGCCATCACGCCGGCCACCGCCGTGGGATTGTGGTGATCGCCGCGGCAGCAGCGGCAGCGCCGTCAGGCGGACGCCGTCGCCGAGGTTGGACGCCGCCGACGCGGTCCACAGCCACCAGAAGTCGCCGCCGAGGCCGGACGTTGGTGAACCCCGCCGGGCCGATCCGTCGACGGCGGTCACGGGCGCACGAGCCCCGCGTCGCAAGGTCATCGGCTCACCGTAACCTCGTGATGCGCGGCCAGCGGTACAGCGGTCGGATCAGCCACTCGCCGGCAACAACCGCTACAGTGAGGGCAACGGCGCGGAGAATCTCGCCGTTGAATGCGCGCACCGGCGCGGCGACCGCCTCATCGCGACGCCCCCGGACGCCGAACTCGATCTCGTGGCTTGAGCCGCTCTCCTCGTTTTCGGGCGTGTTCGCCCATGCGCCCAGCGCGCACGATCTTCGAGCACGCACGCTCGAACAGGAGTAGCCGCTTTGACCACCTTCAACGACCTCGGCGTGCCCGCGCGCATCGCCGGTCCCCTCGCCAAGCGAGGGGTCACCAACCCCTTTCCCATCCAGACGCTGACCATCGCCGACGCGATGGCGGGACGTGACCTGTGCGGCCGCGCGCCCACCGGATCGGGCAAGACCCTGGCCTTCGCCATCCCCCTGGCGGCCAAGGTCGGCAAGGGAACGCGCGGGCGGCCTCGCGGCCTGGTCCTGGTCCCGACGCGGGAGCTGGCGGCGCAGGTGTCCGCCGAGCTGCGCCAACTGGCCGAGCCGCTCGACCGTTGCGTCGCGACCTTCTACGGCGGGACTTCGATCAGCCGCGACCAGCGTCGGCTGCGCCAGGGAATCGACATCGCGGTGGCGTGCCCCGGCCGGCTCGCTGACCTCGTCCGCCGCAAGGATGTCAACCTCGGCGACGTCGACCTCGTCGTTGTCGACGAGGCGGACCGCATGGCCGACATGGGCTTCCTGCCGGAGGTCAAGCGCCTGCTCGACGCCACCTCGCGTCAACGACAGACGTTGCTGTTCTCCGCCACGCTCGACGGCGACGTCGACGTGCTCATCCGTCGCTACCAGCGCGACCCCGTCCGCCACGAGCTGGCCGAGACCACCGAGGAACGCAACGACGTCCGCCACCTGTTCTGGCACACCGAGGCCGCAGCACGCGTGCACCTGACGGGCGATGTCGTCCGCAGCGTGGCCCCGGCCATCGTGTTCACCAGGACCAAGCACGCCGCTGACCGCGTCGCCCGCCAGCTGCAGCGCGACGGGGTCGGAGCCGTCGCCATCCACGGCAACCGCTCGCAGAGTCAGCGCGACCGGGCTCTGGCCGACTTCACCGCAGGTCGCGTGCACGCCCTGGTGGCCACAGACGTTGCCGCTCGGGGCATCCATGTCGACAACGTCGGGGTCGTGGTCCACTTCGACCCCGCGCCGACCGGCAAGGACTACGTGCACCGCTCCGGACGCACCGGGCGCGCGGGAGCCAAGGGACTGGTGCTGACATTGGTGCCGCCGGACAAGGTCCGCGACGTCAAGAGCCTGCAGCGTGCGCTGTCGCTGCCCAGCGGCGTCGACCGCGTGGCGCTCGAGCAGCTGCCGACGACCTCACCGCCCAAGCCGATCGTGGCGCGGCCACCGCAGCGCCCGCACACCAGCGCCAAGCCGGCGCGCAAGCCGAGCACGCAACGCCGCCGGCCAGCGCCGCACGGGCGGGCGGTGCGCTGACATGGTGCGCTACCGCCTCCGGCTACTTGAGCGCTGCTCGCCGGCTACGACCGTTCCTGGTCCGACTGGGACATAATCGTTGCCGTTGGCAACCGTTGGGCTATCGGCGGGGGGAGGGCGCGGTGTACACCACCTACAACCTGTTCAAGTTCCTGCACGTCGCCGCGGTGATCGTCTGGGTTGGCGGTGTGGTCGCCCTGATCGTGATCCCCGCGCGCCTCGCTCGAGAAGAGGGTATGGCCGCCACCGCCGCACTCGGTCGCCAAGCCGCGTTCTACGGGCGGTCCGTGGTGGGGCCGGCCGCCGTGCTCACGCTCGTGGCCGGGATCGTGATGGTCGTGCTGGGCCGATTGCCCCTCGACACACTGTGGATCGCCTACGGCTTTCTCGGCATCGTCGTGTCCATGGGCCTCGGCGGAGGTCTGCTGTCACGGTTGGGCCACCAGCTGGCCGAACTCGGCGAGAGCGACGACCCCGACCCGGCTCGGATGGCGGCACTGCAGGCGCGGCTGCGTACCTTGAACCTGATCAACGCGCTGATCCTGTTCTCGGTGGTCTGGGCGATGGTCTTCAAGCCGACGCTGTAGCTAGGCCTGCGCCAAGCGCGGCGGAAAGCCCCCCGTCGCGATCGGCCCCCAGCGCTGGATCGTCACCCGGATCAGACTCTTGTCCTGACGCCGCATCGCCTGGCGGTAGTCGTTCCAGTCCGGATGCTCGCCGGAGATGACCCGGTAGTAGCTGACCAGCGGCTCGAGAGCTTCGGGCATGTCGAGGACCTGTGCCTGGCCGTCGACCTGCACCCAGGCACCATCCCAGTCGTCGGACAGCACGCACACCGAGACTCGCGCGTCGTTTCGGGCATTGGCGGTCTTGGCCCGCTCCGGGTAGGTCGAGACCACGATGCGGCCCCGCTCGTCGACGCCCATGGCGACGGGTGACAGCTGCGGGCGTCCATCACTGCGCACGGTGGTCAGGATCGCCTTGTGACGCGGCCTGATGAAGGCCAGCAGTTCGGGAAGATCGACCCGGTCGGCGCGCGCAGTGTTCATCGGCCCCCCTCGGTTACTCGGAGCGAACGGCCAGGCTAGTCGGATGCCGTCGAGACCAGCGCCAGCCGGCCCAGGCGGCGCCGGCGATCAGCAGGAGCGGCAGCAGCGCCACGCTGGTCACCAACGCCGCGCCGATCACCGCCACGAACGCCTGACGCGCCCGCAGCCAAGAGGCGGCGAGGCTCGGCCCTGACGGCGGCTCGGTCACCGGTGCCCCGCCCGGCTCGTACAGCTCCACGGTCAACGTTGAGAAGGCCGTGCGGTCGTCGATGAACTGCAGCCGTCCTTTGATGCGCTCGATGTCGGACTGCAAGCCCTGCAGCTGCTGCTGGATCGCGATCGCGTCCTCGACGTCTCGCGCGTCGTCCAACAGCCCGAGGTAGAAGCGTTCCTGCGCCTGCTGCTGGCGAAGCCTCGACTGCAGATCCACGTACTCGGTGGAAACGTCCTGGGAGCTGATGCGCCGATTGCGCACGATGCCGACGTCGCGCATGGCGATCAGCAGCTGCTCGTACTGATCGGCGGGCACCCGCACCGTCACGGTGCCAGCCGGAGGCCGGTCCGCGCTGTTGTCGGTCGTCGTCGCCGCGACCGTGCCGCCAAGACGGTCGCTGGTGCGCACCACCTGGGCGAAGGCCGCGTCGAAGGCACCCTCGGAGATCTCCAACACGATGGTGCCGTCCTTGATGACCCGTTCACCCGTCGAGGCCACCGGCAGCGCCCGCCAGATGTTGCCGTTGCCTGCACCCCCGCCGAGGCCGCCGGCCGCGTTGTCCTGCGCTCCGCCCTCGACAGCCGATGCGTCGTTCGCGGCGCCGGCGGCTTGTTCCTCCATGGCCGCGCCGCCTGCGCCGCCGCCTGCGCCGCCGCCTGCGCCGCTGCACCCGACTGCCAGCACCAGCAAGAGACCGAACAAGGCGACAGGTGCACGGTGCATGGCGTCCTCCAGAGGCGAACTGCGGGCGGTCGTTGACTTCGACGCCACCCCGGCCCAAGGAGTTCCAAGGCCACTACAGCGGACCGCCTGGCCCCCCGATCGGTCCTCGCGCCATGTTGGCGAAGCGCGAGTGATGCCCGATGAAGGACAGCCGGACGGTATCCAGTCGCCCGTTGCGGTGCTTGGAGACGATGAGCTCAGCCTCCCCCTTGTGCGCGGACTCGGGGTCGTAGACCTCGTCGCGGTAGATGAACGCCACCAGGTCGGCGTCCTGCTCGATCGAGCCGCTCTCGCGCAGGTCAGCCAGCTGGGGCCGGCGATCGTCTCGAGCCCGGTCCTCGGGTTTACGCGACAGCTGAGACAGCGCGATGACCGGGAGGTCCAGCTCCTTGGCGAGGATCTTCAAGCCGCGGCTGAGCTCTGAGACCTCCTGCACCCGGTTTTCGATCCGACGGTGCGACTGCATCAGCTGCAGGTAGTCGACGATGACCAGGCTGAGGCCATGCTTCTGTTTGAGCCGGCGGCACTTCGAGCGGATCTCCATCAGATTGATGCCAGGCGTGTCGTCGATGTACAGCGGCGCCTCGGCCAGCCGCCCCATGGCCTGCGACAGCTTGGGCCAGTCCGGCTCCTCCAGGCGACCGGTGCGCAGACGGTCGGAGGGGATGCGGGCCTGCGCAGCCAGGATGCGCTGCACCAGCTCCATCTGGGACATCTCCAGCGAGAACATCACGACGGGTTGGCGCAGCTCCACCGCGACGTGGGTGGCCAGGTTCGTGACCAGCGTGGACTTCCCCATGGCGGGTCTGGCAGCGATGATCACGAGGTTCGACGGCTGCAACCCGGCGGTCAGCACGTCGAAGTCTTTGAACCCGGTCTCCAGCCCGGTGATCGACGAGTTGTTCTCGTGCAGCTTCTCGATGAGCTCGAAGCTGGCCGTCACCAGCTGCTTCATCGACACGAAGTCGCCAAGGCTTCCGCGCTGGGCGACGCGGTAGATGACCTGCTCGGCGGCATCGACCGCCTCGGTGACCCCCTGCTCGGGCTCGTAGCCGAGGCCGGCGATCTGGGTGCCCGCCTCGATCAGCCGCCGACGCAGGGCCTGGTCTGAGACGATGCGTGCGTAGTACAGGCCATTGGCGGCGACGGGAACCCGGCGCACGATCTCGTCGATGCCGACGACCCCGCCGACATCGGTCAGCGTGCCGCGTCCTTCCAGCTCGTCGGCCAACGTCACCGGGTCGACCGGCTCACCGCGGTCGTACAGGCTTCGCGCTGCCTCGTACATCGTGCGGTGGGCGCCGCGGTAGAAGTCCTCGGGGCCGACCAGCTCGCTGACCTCGGCGATGGCGTCGCGTGACAGCAGCATCGAACCGAGCACGCTGACTTCGGCGTCGAGGTTGTGCGGCGGCACCCGGTCGAAGCCGCGCGAACCCGACGCCGTCGGAAGCGTTCGCACCGCTGCCTGCTGCGCCTCGCCAGTCACCGCTGTCTCCTGCCGTCACCATGGCCGCCAGCAACCCCTGCGACGCCTGCGATGACCGTACGGAGGGGGTGTGACAACCGCACGTGGATCCCAGATCCGTGGAGAAGCCGCTCCACAGCTGTGTGTCGCGCCGGCGCGATGCGCCATGGCCGAGGCTCACGCCGGACCGCTGCGAGCCTCCGGCTGTGGAGAGGCTGTGGGTAAGCGGTGGCCGAAGCCGCCGAGCCAGTCCGCGCGCACAAACGAATGACCCCCGCCGAGTGCTCGGCGGGGGTCGTCGGTGTCAGTGGCGAGCGGTTACGTCCCGCGCACGATCGCGACCCGCAGGGTGGCGGTCAGCTCCGGATGGATGCGGACTGCGACCTCGTGCTCTCCGAGTTCCTTGAAGGGGCGCTCCAGCGGGATGCGGCGGCGGTCGATCGGCACGCCAAGCTGCTGGTTGACCGCGGTGGCCACCGCGCTGTTGCCGACCGATCCGTACAGCGTGCCGTCCTCGCCGGCCTTGGCGGGAATCGACACCTGCTTGGCCTCCAGGCGAGCCTTGAGCTCCTGGGCCTCTCCGAGGCTGCGGGCCTCACGCTTGCCGCGGGCGGCTCGCATGGCGTCGGCGTCGGCCAGCGCCCCCCGTGTCGCGCGCATCGCCAGGTTGCGCGGCATAAGGTAGTTGTTGCCGTAGCCATCGGCGACGTCCACGACGTCACCGGCTCCACCGAGGTTGTCGACGTCCTGCTTGAGGATGACCTTCACGAGCCGTTCCTAGCGTTGGAGCTAGCGAGTGGTGTAGGGCAGCAGCGCCATCTCGCGGGCGTTCTTGACCGCCTGGGCGACCAGCTTCTGGTACTGCGGCGTCGTGCCAGTGACCCGCAGCGAACGGATCTTGCCGCGGTCGGACACGAACTTGCGCAGCAGCGCAACGTCCTTGTAGTCCACGTACTCGATCTTGTTCTTGCTGAAGTAGCACTCTTTGCGCTTGGCCGGCTTTTCGTTGCGTCGTTGCGCCATGACGGCTCTCCTGGAGAAGCGGCGAATTCTGAGTTAGAAGGGAACATCCTCGGTGGCGGGGGCCTGGGTCGGCGCTGGTGCGCCACCCCAGCTGCTGTCGGACTTGCCGCCGCCCCCGCCGCCGCCGCCGCGGCTGCCACCGCGGTTCATCTTCTCGATCTTGGCGGTGGCCCACTTGAGGCTGGGGCAGATCTCGTCGGCCTCGATCTCGGTGACCCAGCGGGTCTGGCCCTCCTTGTCCTCATACGAGCGGCTGCGCAGCCGGCCGGTGACCAGCACGCGCGTGCCGCGGTGCAGCGAGTCGGCGACGTTCTCCGCGTAGTCGCGCCACACGTTGACGGTGAAGAACCCGTCGAGGCGGTCGTCCCACTGGTTGGTCTCTTTGTTGAAGAAGCGTTGGTTGACGGCAACACGCAGGTTGGCCACCGCAGCGCCGGCGGGCGTGTACCGCAGCTCAGGGTCGTCGGTGAGATTGCCGACGATGGTGATCACGTTGTCAGTCGCCACGGGTCCTCCTTTGGTCGTTGCGCGAGGCTTAGACGCGCTTGGTTCGCACGCCGGGACGGACGACCTTGTGCCGAACGATCTCATCGGCCAGACGCAGCTGCCGTTCGAGCTCAAGCAGCCCTTCAGAGGAGATCTGCAGGTCGACGACCGTGTAGTACCCCTCGTTCATGTGCTGGATCTCGTAGGCGAACTGGCGCTTGCCCCAGTGGTCGACCCTTTCCACCTTGCCGCCCTGGTCGGCGATCAGCTTGGTGAAGCGGTCGACGCTGCTGGTCACGGCGGCATCGTCGAGCGAGCCGTTCGCGATCATCATGAGTTCATAAGTGCGCAATGGACCATCCTGTGGTCGAGTGGCCCCCGCTGCCGGACGCGCGTTGCGGCGCGCCCCGCCAGGAGCAGGACGGTGGTAGGCCTCCGACCGTACCATCGCCCGTTGTGGGCACCAACCCAGCTGCTCGCACCGTACCCCGATCCTGTGACAACGCAGCCGGTGACCTCTTGCAGACTGTGGACGAGCGTTGTGGGCTGACCGACCGACCCGCGTGCCGACGGTGACCTGCCGCCGCTGGAGGTCAGGAGCGAGGCGCCTCGACGGCCTCGACCTTGTCCGCGTCGTCGGCGGGACCCCGGCGCGGGCGGTAGTGGCGGATGGCGGCGACCGTCCCTGCCACGTCGTGGGTGGCGTCGAGCAGGCTCGGCAACGACGCGTCCGCCAGCCCGAGCTCAACCATCCGGTCCAGCTGTGCCAAAAACGGGTCCCAGTAGCCGCCGGCGTCGAGCACCACGATGGCCCGGTCGTGGTAGCCGAGTTGCTTGAGCGTGAGGATCTCGACGAGCTCTTCAAGGGTGCCGATCCCCCCGGGCAGGACCACGAAGGCGTCGCTGCGGTCGTCCATGAGGCCCTTGCG
>JALZLF010000139.1 GCA_030858865.1 Actinomycetota bacterium
CAGCGCTGCGACGGCCTGGACGAGGCGGCGATCGCCGCGTTCGCCGACGCCTACGGCCGACAGGCCACGGAGTCCTGACCCGCGACCTCGGCTTCCACGGGCTCGGCTTGTGCGGCGCGGCCGGCGATTCGGCGACGATCACCTGCGCTGCTGTGGCCAGGCCTCCGGGCCATCATCCCCCAAAGGCTCGTCGCCGCGAAGCGCGCGCAACCAATGGTCCTCCTCGTCCAGAGCTACGGCTTTGCCGGCGCGGCGGCGGCGCGGCGGTCGTGGTGCCGCGGTGGCGATGGCGGCCGCCAGGGCGGTGGTCAGTGGCACGGCCGCGACCAGCCCGATCGAACCGATGAGCGTCTTGACGATCTCCTGGGCCACGAACTCGCCGTTGACGATCTCGCGAACGGCCACACCGCTGGTCGAGAACAGGATGAGCAGCGGGATCGAGGCGCCCGCGTAGGCCAGCACCAAGGTGTTCACCACCGAGGCGATGTGGTCCCGACCGACGCCCATCGCCCGGCGGAACAGGGTCGGCCACCCCTGCTCGGGATCCGCCTGGTGTACGGCGAACACCGTCGACGCCTGCGACACGGTCACGTCGTCGAGGACCCCCAGCGCGCCGATGATCAAGCCGGCGAGCACCAGGCCCTGCAGGTTGAGCCCCTCAACGGTGAGCGAGACGAGCTGCGCCTCTTCCGACGACAGACCGGTCACCTTGGCCAGCTCGCTGAACACGACGCCGAGCAGGGCGATGAGGCACAGGGCGGCGGCCGTGCCCACCAGCGCCGTGGTGGTCTTCAGGTTCAGACCGTGGCACAGGTACAGGGTGATGAGCATCACCACGAAGGCCCCGATGAGGGCGACCACCAGCGGGCTGGCGCCGGCGAGGATGGCGGGCAGCACGAACTTGGTGACGACGAGCAGGCTGCAGGCAAGGCCCAGCAGCGAGCGCAACCCGTGCCAGCGGCCAACTCCGAGCACGGCGACGACGAACAGGCCCAGCAGCAGGGTCAACGGTCCGAGCCGGGCGTAGTCCTGCACGTAATAGCTGGGCTCACCGCCCGGCGGGGTCGAGTCGCCGACGCGCACGTGCTCGCCGACCTCGAATGCCGGGTAGCCCTGCTCGCCAGTGTCGACGTCGACGGTCGCGCCAGCGCCGGGTCCTTCCAGCACCTCGATCTCGGCGCGCACGCAGGGAGGGCGGACGGGGACCACGGCCTCGGAGGGACACTCGACGGCCTCGGCGGACCGCACCACGCCGTCGACCAGCGGCGTGGGGCCGGTTTCCGGTCGCGGGGGCCGGCCGGGCCACAACACCACCATGCCGATCGCCGCGGCGATCGTCAGCACCCCCACGACGGCCAGCAGTTTGGCATGGAGCGTGTCCATGTGCGCAGTACACCATCGTCCCGCCCGTACAGTGACGTGGTGAACCTCGTCGCCACCCCGCAGACCCTGGCGGAGATGCTGTCGCGTTCCCGGCAGGTGGTGGTGTTCAGCGGCGCGGGGATCTCCACCGAGTCGGGTATCCCCGACTTCCGCTCACCCGGCGGGGTCTGGACCCGCTACAGCCCGCGCGACTTCACCTTCGCCAAGTACGTGGCGTCCGCACAGGTCCGCCAGCGTGCCTGGCGGATGCGCCGCGAGTTCTGGAGCGCCGAGCCGCGACCTAACCCCGCGCACGTGGCGGTCGCGCGTCTGGAGGCGGCCGGGCGCTGCCGCGGGGTCATCACGCAGAACATCGACGGGCTGCACCAGTCGGCCGGCTCCGTGCGGGTCGTCGAACTGCACGGCACGTCACGCGACGTCATCTGCATCGGCGAGCGCCCTCGGGTCGGCACACCTGCCGGCTGTGGCTTCCGTGCGCCCTACACCTGGGCGTTCGCCCGGATCGACGAGGGCTTCGACGACCCGGCGTGCCCGAACTGCGCCGGCATCGTCAAGTCGGCGACGGTCAGCTTCGGACAGAACCTGTTCCCCGGTGTGCTACAAGAGGCCGTCGAACTGATCGGCGAGGCCGACCTGGTGCTGGCCGTAGGCTCGTCGCTGCAGGTCTATCCCGCCGCCGACCTGCCCGCGATGGCCGCCCGCAACGGCGCGGCGCTGGCGATCGTCAACGACGAGCCAACGCCACTGGACGACCTCGCCACCTTGGTCGTTCGAGGGCGCGCGGCCGCGGTGCTGTCAGCCGCGGTCGGGGCCGCGCCCTGACCCTTGGTCCCGCGAATGCGGCGCGCACAGGCCCCGGCCGGAGGGCAGGGTTCGATGCTCCGGCGACGCTGGCCGGCTACTCCCAGCTGGCGACCTTCGGGTGGTCCTTGGCGACGGCCCCGACCTTGGCCGCGCCGCCCGGCGAGCCCAGACCGGTGACGTCGTCGTTGAAGAACTCGGCGTTGACCGGCGTGAACTCTTTCCACTCGTCGGGAACGTCGTCCTCGTAGAAGATGGCCTCAACGGGGCAGGCCGGCTCGCAGGCGCCGCAGTCAACGCACTCGTCGGGCTGGATGTACAGCATCCGCTCGCCCTCGTAGATGCAGTCGACCGGGCACTCGTCGATGCAGGCCTTGTCCTTCACATCGATGCACGGCTCGGCGATCGTGTACGTCATGCTGTCGCTCCTGTGCGGCCTGTGGTCGTGCTGTCCGCTGTGCTCCGCTGCTTGACCACGGCACGTTTGCCGCAGCTGCGGCCAGGCTAGCCGTCCGACCGCGACCTCACTGTACCCAGCCCGGCACTCCTGCCGCGACATTCCTCGCCATGGCACGCTGCGGGCGTGACCGCTGCCTATCGCATCCGCATCACCCCGGCCGATGTCGGCTCGCGCGTCAGTGTGCGCCTGCGCATCCACGCCCCTGCGGGCGAGCCGTCCGCCACCGATGTCGTCGGTCGCCTGCGTGCATGGGACGGCGGCACGCTGATGATCGAACGCCGCGACGGCAGCGTCGCCGAGGTCGCGGCCGACGACCTGCTGGCGGCCAAGGTCATCGGCGAGACGCCGCTGCGGCGGCCGGGTGGGCCTGCGCCTTCGGGGACTTGAACGCGAGTCGCGTCGCTACACTCTCACCAGGCGCCAGCCGGTGGCCGGAAGGGAGTTGCGATGTCGCAGCCACGGTCCCCGTCAAGGCCCGGCAAGCCGGTGGCCGCCGGCACGCACGAGTTGGAGCTGCGCCGCCTGGCACTGCAAGAGGCCACCCACCCCGGCTGCGACCCGCTCAACGTGCAGGCGGTGATCTGGCTGTTTCGCGCCTACAACGCCGCGATGACCTCCCAGGCTGACGAGCTACGGCCGCTAGGCCTGTCACCCAGTGCCTTCAACGTGCTCATGGTCCTGCACAACACCAAGGGTCGCCGCCTGGAGCCGTGCCAGCTGGCTGAACGGCTGCTGGTGTCGCGCCCGTCCATCACCGGCCTGCTGGACACGTTGCAGGCCAAGGGCCTGGTCGACCGCCTCCCGCATCCCGACGACCGGCGCCGGGTGCTCGTGGAGCTCACCAGCTCAGGGCTCGCGCTCCTCGAGGCCCACTTCGACACCCACTACGCCGAGCAGGAAGCGGTGTTCGCCGATCTCGACGCTGACGAGCGCGCGCAGCTGGTCACCCTGCTGCGGAGGATCACCGGCGCGGTGCCCAAGGACCTGCGCGAACCGGCCACGAACTCCTAGTAGGCGATCTCGACCACGACGGCCGGCTCCTCCCAGCCGTGGAAGACGTAGCCTCCCGCGTTCGGCTGCGACCGCCGAGGTTGGGTGTTGCCGTGCTCGTCGGTCGCCCGCGAGACCAGCGTGCGACGGCCACGCCGCAAGGCCAGGTGTGCCGAGAAACCTCGCCAGGCCGCCGCGTCGTGCGGTTTGTCCCGCAGCTGCGCGGGCGCCCAGCTGGCCCCGCCGTCGGCCGACACCTCGACACGCGCCACGGGTGTCTCGCCGGCGAAGGCCACGCCGGTGACGCTCACCTCGCCGGCGGCGACCTCACCGGCGGCGGGCGACGTGATCCACGACTTGACCGGCATCGCCCAGCAGGTCGGCTGCGACGGGCCCTGACTCGCCCCGGGCGGTGCCAGTCGGTACCGGCTGCGCATGATCGCCGCGTCGGACTCATCGCGGGTGAACGCCAGGCGAGCTACGTGCTTGACACTGTTGACCGCGAAGTACCCGGGCACGATGAGGCGGATCGGCGCCCCGTGGACCACGGTCAGCGGCTCGCCGTTCATCTCGAAGGCCAGCAGGCAATCGGCCAGGCCCTTGGCCACGGGCACCGAGCGCTCGACGCGCGCGTCGGATGACGGGGCGGCTTCACCACCGGTGGCGGTCAGGAAGCGCGCCTGCGGGTCCGACCCGCCCAGCGCTCGCGCGAGGTCGGCGACGCGCACCCCGCGGAATGACGCGCAGCCGGCCGCGCCGTTGGCCCACTGGCTTCCTGGAACCGGCGTCGCGGCGTGGCGGCGGCCGTTGCCGGCGCATTGCAGCACCGCGGTGGTCTCCGCTGGCGGGAGCAGCTCTCGCAGCTGAGCCACTCTGAGGGTGGTGTCCCGTGCGGTGCCGGCCACCTCGACGAACCAGTCGTCAGGGCTGGCCACCGCCGGCAGCGGCAGGTTGCAGCGGACGAAGAAGTCGGCGACGGCAGTTCGGCCC
>JALZLF010000144.1 GCA_030858865.1 Actinomycetota bacterium
GCGGGGCGCCGCTGGTGGTGGCCGTCTTGGTCGTCGCCGCGGCAGTCGGCTGCTCGGCGCCAAGCGAACCTGGGCCACGTGAGTCGCCTGCTGCCGCCTCCGAGCCGGCGTCCCCGGCGTCCCAGCCGGCGTCCGAGCCGGCGTCGGAGCCGGCACCGAATCAGGCCGGAGCGGGATTCGACGAGCTCAGCGAGCAGGTTGCCGCTATCCGCCAGCTGCCGCTGCGACGCCGAGTCCGCGCGCGGGTGGTCGGCTCGCAAGCGCTCGCCGACAAGGTCAGCAAGCTGGGCTTCGCCGAGACCGATCGGCGCGAAACCCAGGCCGACGAACGGCTCCTCGTGGCGTTGCGTCTGTCGCCGGCCGACCTGGACCTGTCAGGGCTGCTGGAAGACCTGTACCGCGAGCAGGTCCGTGGGGTCTACGTGCCCGAAGAGAAGATCTTCTACGTCGGCGGAGCGGCCGACGAGCTCGGCGCCTCCGGGCGGATCACCGCCGCACACGAGATCACCCACGCGCTGCAAGACCAGTCGTTCGATCTACGGCGACTGCGCCGCGCCGTCGAGGACGACGACGACGCCTCGTTGGCACTGCTGGCGCTGATCGAAGGCGACGCCGTGCTGACCAGCCAGCTGTGGACGGCTCACCACCTGGATGATCGCCAGCGGGCGCAGGCCCAGCTGGAGGCAGGCGGCAGCGGCAGCGCGCTGGCGCGTGCTCCCCGCTACGTGCGCCAGGTCCTGTTCTTTCCCTACCTGCGCGGTACGGCCTTCGTCGCCCAGCTGCACGCCAGCGGCGGATACGACGCTGTCGACGCCGCTTTCGCGCGGCCGCCGGAAACCAGCGAGCAGATCCTGCACCCAGAGGCCTACGGTGACGAGGAGCCAGCGCTCGAGGTCTCCGTGCCCGGACGGCCCGGCGACGGTTGGGCGGCGTCTCAGACCTACGACTTCGGCGAGTTCGACCTCGTCGAGCTGTTCGCCGACCTCGAGCCGGACACCGCCGCACAGGTGGGCGACGGCTGGGGAGGCGGGCAGGTGCGCTCCTGGACCCGCGGCCGCGACACGGCGGTGGGGCTCGCGCTGGAGTTCGACACGCCGACCGACGCCGACGAGGCCTGCCAGGCGCTGCCCCGGTGGTACGCCGAGGTCGCCGGGGGACGCAGCTCGGGGGACGGCCTGCTCAGCGGGGACCGCGACCTGCTGGCCTACACCTGCGACACCGCCGGCGTGCGGCTGGGTCTCGCGCCGGACGCGGTCACCGCCCGGCGTCTGGCCGGCATCCCCTAGCCGCTGGGCCCGCGGTGCGAACCGTGGTCACTCAGCGTCGCCGGCGCGGTTGGATGCACACGGTTGAGGGGAGGGGCTCAGGCCGCGGCGGGCAGCGCCGCGGGCTCCAGTGCGGCGTCCAGCACCTGTCCGACCTCGCCGGCGAGGTGGAACGTCATCGCCTCGCGCACCAGCTCTGGCACGTCGTCGAGATCGGGGCCGTTGCGCTCCGGCAGCACGACCTCGGTGAGTCCGGCCCGATGCGCGGCCAGCACCTTCTGCTTGACGCCGCCGATGGGCAAGACGCGGCCGGACAGCGTCACCTCACCGGTCATGCCGACGCTGGAGCGCACCGGCCGGCCGGTGAGCAGGCTCACCAGCGCGGTGGTCATCGTCACGCCGGCCGAGGGTCCGTCCTTGGGCACCGCGCCCGCTGGCACGTGCACGTGCAGGTGCCGTCGCTCCAGCGCCGAGGCCGGCACTCCCAGCTCGTCGTGGTGGGCGCGGACGTAGGACAGGGCGATGCGCGCCGACTCGCTCATCACATCGCCGAGCTGCCCCGTCAGCGTCAGCCCCGGATCGCCGTCCATGGTGGTCGCCTCGATGAACAGGACATCGCCGCCGGCGCCGGTCACCGCAAGCCCCGTGGCAACACCCGGCACGGCGGTCCGCTCGGCGGCCTCGTGCCAGAATCGCGCCCGGCCGAGGTAGCCGGCGACGTCATCGTCATCGACGTTGACAGGAGCGGTGGTGTCCCCGGCGACGATGCGGGTCGCGACCTTGCGGACCAGCCGGCCGAGCTCGCGCTCCAGGGTGCGGACCCCTGCCTCCCGCGTGTAGTTCCCGACGATCCGGTGCAACGCGGCGTCGGTCAGCGCCAGCTCGTCCGGCGTCAGCCCGGTCCGCTCGAGCTGGCGTGCCAGCAGGTGGTCGCGGGCGATGGTCACCTTCTCGTCGTCGGTGTAGCCGTCGAGGCGGATGACCTCCATGCGGTCGAGCAGCGGACCGGGGATGGACTCGGCGACGTTGGCCGTGGCGATGAACAGCACGTCGGACAGGTCGAGGTCCAGCTCGAGGTAGTGATCACGGAAGGTGTGGTTCTGCGCGGGGTCGAGAACCTCCAGCAGGGCTGACGAGGGATCCCCCCGCCAGTCGGCTCCGACCTTGTCGACCTCGTCGAGGAGGAACACCGGGTTGGCGGCACCGGCCTCCTTGAGCCCGCGCACGATCCGACCGGGAAGGGCACCGACGTAGGTGCGGCGGTGACCGCGGATCTCCGCCTCGTCACGGGTGCCGCCGAGGGCGACGCGAACGAACTTGCGGCCGAGCGCGCGCGCCACCGACTCACCCAGCGACGTCTTGCCGACCCGGGCGGACCGACCAGCACGAGGATGGTGCCGCTGCCGCGCCCGGCCGACGGCTGCAGGCCGCGGTCGGCGCGCAGCTTGCGGACCGCCAGGTGCTCCAGGATGCGGTCCTTCGGATCGGCCAGACCCGTGTGGTCGGCGTCGAGGACCTCGCGAGCGGCCGCTACGTCGAGGTTGTCGACGGTGCGCGTGTTCCACGGCAGCTCGAGCACCAGGTCCAGCCAGGTGCGGATCATTCCCGCCTCGGGACCCTGCTCGCCGGCGCGCTCGAGCCGATCCATCTCACGCTCCGCCGCGGTGCGGACCGCCTCGGGCAGGTCAGCGGTGTCCAGTCGCGCGCGATACCCGTCGGCGACGCTCTCGTCGCTGTCGCCGAGCTCGCGGCGGATGGCGGCCATCTGCTGGCGCAGGACATGCTCGCGCTGGGCCTTGGTCAGGTCGTCGGCGACGTCGGACTCGATGTCGCGACGGACCTGCAGCTGCGCCAACAGCTCGCGGGCCCAACCCACCACCAGCTCCAGGCGCGCCTCGACGTCGAGGGTCTCCAGGATCTGCACCCGCTGGGCGAGATCGAGGTCGGGGATGAATGCGGCGGTGTCGGCCAGCGCGCCGGGATCGGTGACGCCACGCAGCGCTTCGGCGACGCCGCGGCCGCCGCGCAGCTCCAGCACCGCCTCGACGGCCGCGCGGTACTCGCGGGCGAGTTCCCTGGCGCGAGGCGTGGCGGCAGGCTCTGAAGCCTGGTCCACCTCGACCCACGTGGCGGCATCGGGGCCGGCCACGCCTGCGCCGACGACCGCACGGTGCAGGCCTCGCACGAGCACCGCTCGGGTGCCGTCGGGCAGCGTGCCGGCCTCCTCGACCTGGGCGACGGTGCCGACCGTGGCGTAGCGCCCGTCAAGGCGAGGCAGCAGCAACAGCTTGCCGTCGGCGCGGCCGGCCGCGTCAGCCGCGGCTTGGGCCTCGGGTGAGGTGACGCCGACCGGCACCACCGCGCCGGGCAGGACGACACCGGTCGTCAGGGGCAGAAGGGGAAGGGCTCGGGTGTCCGTCGCCACGATGGTCTCCAGGGATCGCCAGGTTCCTGAAGAGGTGCAACTGTTGAGCGCTTGAGGATATTCCGCCTTCGGCGGCAGCTACTGCCGGTACTCCTCCACGGTGTCGACGGGCCGCGGCTGGGCCTCCTCTGGATCAAGGCCGGCGTTGCGCCGGGCCCGTCGCTGGCGCAGCAGGTCCCAGCACACGTCCAGGCCCCTCTCCAGCTCGTCGAGTCGGCGCTGCTCGGTCTCTTCGAGGGTGGTGCCGACCCCGCGCTCGTGCAGATCGTCCTCTTCGGCGACCAAGGTGTGGATGCGGGCGAGGATCTCGCGGTCGTCCATGGCGGCTCCGATCAGCTCCAAGCGGACCGTACACTTGGCCCTGGCGAGTAGGAGGGCCTCAGGATAGATGGACCTCAAGCAGCGAAGCGGTAGGTCGTTCTAGTGGACCTCAAGCAGCGAAGCGGTAGGTCGTTATAGATGGACCGTCGCATCTTCGGCATCGAGGTCGAGTACGGGGTGACGTGCACCTTCCGTGGCCAGCGACGTCTGTCCCCGGACGAGGTGGCGCGTTACCTGTTCCGTCGCGTGGTGTCGTGGGGTCGCTCGTCCAACGTCTTTCTGGAGAACGGCGCCCGCCTGTACCTGGACGTCGGCTCGCACCCCGAGTACGCGACGCCCGAGTGCGACTCCGTCCACGGCGTCGTGACCCACGACAAGGCGGGGGAGCGCATCCTCGAGGGCCTCGTCGAGCAGGCCGAGCAGCGCCTGCACGAGGAGGGCATCGCCGGCCAGATCTATCTGTTCAAGAACAACACCGACTCGGCCGGCAACTCCTACGGCAGCCACGAGAACTACCTGGTGGCGCGCTTCGGGGAGTTCCAGAAGCTGGCGGACACCCTGATCCCGTTCCTGGTGACGCGCCAGCTGTTCGCCGGTGCCGGCAAGGTGCTGCAGACGCCGCGCGGTGCGGTGTACTCCATCTCGCAGCGCGCCGAGCACATCTGGGAAGGCCTCAGCTCGGCGACCACCCGCAGCCGGCCGATCATCAACAGCCGCGACGAGCCGCACGCCGACGCCGAGCGCTACCGGCGGCTGCACGTGATCGTCGGCGACTCGAACATGAGCGAGTTCACGGTGTGGCTCAAGGTCGCCACCTGCGACCTGGTGCTGCGGATGATCGAGGCTGGCACGGTCATGCGGGACCTGACCCTGGACAATCCGATCCGCGCGATCCGCGAGATCAGCCATGACATGACCTGCAGGCGGCGGGTCAAGCTGGTCGGCGGTCGCGAGATGAGCGCGCTGGAGATCCAGACGGAGTACTTCTCGCGGGTCAGCCAGTTCATCGAGAACACCGGCTCCGACCCCGAGACCGACCGGGTGCTGGCCGAGTGGGGACGGATCCTGACCGCCCTGGCCGACGATCCGCTGAAGCTGTCACGCGAGTGCGACTGGGTGGCCAAGTACCACCTCATCGAGGACTACCGGCGGCGCCACGACGTGCCGTTGAGCCATCCGCGCATCGCCATGCTGGATCTGCAGTACCACGACGTGAACCGCCGGCGCGGGCTGTACTACCTGCTGCAGCGGCGCGGCAAGGTGGATCGCATCACATCGGACGCCGAGATCGAAGAGGCGCGCGACACGCCACCTCAGACGACCCGTGCCCGGCTGCGCGGCGAGTTCATCCGCCAGGCCAAACGCAAGCGCCGCGACTTCACCGTCGACTGGGTGCACCTCAAGCTCAACGACCAGGCGCAGCGCACCGTGCTGTGCAAGGACCCCTTCCGCTACAGCGACGAGCGGGTCGACAAGCTGATCGCCTCGATGTAGCCCTGTTGCGGCCGAGGCTCAGCCGCTGCCACCACCACCGGAACCGCCGCCCCCACCGTCATCGGGCCCGGGGGGGTCGGGCTTGGGAGGGTCAGGCCTGGGAGGGTCAGGCTTCGGTTCCGGATCAGGTTCCGGATCAGGTTCCGGGTCAGGTTCCGGGTCAGGCTCCGGGTCGGGCTTGGGTTCCGGGTCTGGCTTCGGCGGGGGCGGCGGCGTTCCGCTGGACACGCCGATGTACACGGTGTCGCCGGCTTGCGCGGACAACCCGGGCTCGGGGCTCTGCCACAGGACCGTACCGGCAGACGAGTAGCTGTCTTCGACCGAGACCGAGCCGATCAACTTCTGCTCTCCGAGGGCGCTGAGCGCGTCAGACTCGAAGATGCTGCGGACGTCGGGGATGGTGACACCCTCGACGTTGACGTCGTCGAGCCCGGCCAGGTCCAGCGACGGGAAGTACGTGACGTCGCGGCCCTCCAGCGCCCGGCCCATGTACGTGCGCCACATCGAGGCGGGTGTCGACCCGCCCGTCATGCCCGGCATGGTCACCTGCCCCTCGGCATGGCCCATCCACACCGCCGTGGACAGCACGGGGGTGTAGCCGACGAACCAGGCGTCGGCGTTGTCGGTCGTGGTACCGGTCTTGCCGGCGACTTCCCAGCTGGGCAGTGACGCGGCGGTGCCGGTCCCGCCGGTGACGACGCCGCGCATCATCTCGACCATGGCGGCGTTGACGACGGGCTTGAGCACACGCCGGGGCTTGGGCTTGGCCTTGTACAGCACCTTTCCCCGCGCATCGGTCACCTCGGCGATCAGGTGCGGGCGCACGTGCTTGCCCTCGTTGGCGAACACCCCGTAGGCCGATGCCATCTCCAGCGGCGTCGCGCCGAAGGTCAACCCGCCCAGCCCGATCGCCGGCCCGTAGTCGTCGCCGGTGGCCTCCTGCATGTCGACGCCCATGTGGTTGGCCAGCCGCGCCACCCGCTTCTCACCGACGATGACCGTCAGCTGGGCGGCGGCAGTGTTGACCGAGTTCTGCAGCGCACTGGGCATGTCCAGCGTGCCGTAGCTGGCCCCCCCGTAGTTCTCCACTCCTGGACTGGGGTCGTCGACGGCGTCCCGCGACCATTGCGGCACATTCTCGAAGTAGGCCGGGCTGCGCCCCGACAGCGCCATCTCCATCGGGAAACCCTCACGCAGCGCTTCGGCGTAGACGAAGGGCTTGAACGCGCTGCCCGGCTGGCGCCGCC
Organism: Actinomycetota bacterium; assembly: GCA_030858865.1. Taxonomy (GTDB): domain Bacteria; phylum Actinomycetota; class Nitriliruptoria; order Euzebyales; family Egibacteraceae; genus JACCTL01. Next base: position 6,753 of record JALZLF010000144.1, read on the forward strand.
CCTGGGTCGACAGATCGTATTCCAGATCGGTGTAGCCCAACCCGCTGGCGATGGCCTTGATCTCGCCGCTGTGCGGCTCCACCGTGGCGATCGCGCCGGTGGGTGCGTCGTAGGGCAGGTACTCGGCGATCGTCGCCTCGGCGTCACGCTGCATCTTGGGGTCCAGCGTGGTGGTGATGCGCAGGCCGCCGTAGAACAGGGACCGCTCACGCTGCGCGCGTGTCTTGCCCAGCGCCTTGAGCGTCAGCAGCTCCCGGCGGGTGGCGTCCAACACGTGGGGCTCACGCCTGGCGCGCTTGCGCGCCTCGACGACGCCAAGGGGGCTTCGCAGCAGCTTGGGAAGCTGTCGCCGTTTCAGGTAGCCCTCGTCGACCATGGCACGCAGCACCAGGTTGCGCCGCTTGCGGGCAAGGACCGGACGGTCACGCGGGTCCGCCGTGTTGGGCGAGCGGATCATCGCCGCCATCAGTGCGGCGTGCTGCGGTTTGAGCTCGCGCAAACGGCGCTGGAAGAACTCCTCGGCGGCCGCGGCGACGCCGTAGGCGCGAGCGCCGAAGTAGGTCTGGTTCAGGTACCGCTCGAGCAGCTCACCCTTGGTGAAGCGTTCCTCAAGGGCGACCGCGTAGAGCAGCTCGGACAGCTTGCGCTCCAGGGTGCGGTCCTGACCGACCGCACTCTTGGCCAGCTGCTGGGTGATGGTGGAGCCGCCCTCTTCGACGCCGCCGGCGCGCAGGTTGGCCACCGCCGCGCGGCCGATGCCCTCGATGTCGTAGCCGTCGTGCTCCCAGAACTTGCGATCCTCAGCCGTCACAACGGCGTTGCGCACGAGCTTGGGAATGCGCTTGAGCGGCAACGACCGGCGGCTGACCTCGCGGTCGACCACGGCCAGGAGGCTGTCGTCGCCGGCGTAGATCACCGACCGCTCGTCCAGCGCCGGCAGGCTCGCGTTCTCCGGGATGTCAAGGCGAACGTCGAGTACCTCGGTGGCGCTGGACAACGCCGGGCGACTGACCGCCGACGCCAGCATGGCGAAGCCGACCACGCCGGCGAGCCCACCGAAGGCGATGCCGCCAAGGCGCATGGCCAGCCACGCGGGCCCTCGGACGGGGCGGGGATCGGTGGTGGGAGTCCAGGTCGGAGCGGTAGGCGCAGGACCGGCCCGCTGGCCAGCCGGCACGGCGGCGCCCGGAGCGCGGCGC
>JALZLF010000158.1 GCA_030858865.1 Actinomycetota bacterium
GGTCACGTGTGCACCGACCTGGCGACGGTCCGCGAGACCGTCGCGGTCGACGCCGACCTGCCGACCGACCCGCAGGGGCTGTCGTGGCCGCGGGTGCGGGACTGGATCGACGGTCTGCTCGGCAGCCCACTGGTGGCAGCTGGCGACGACGCCGCGGGCGACCGGCCCTTGCGCCTCGTCGGCACCCGGCTGTACCTGGACCGTTACTGGCGCCAGGAGCGGCAGGTCGCGGCCGATCTGCGAGCCAGGGCCCAGGAGCCGGCGAGCGTGGTCGACGCCGAGGTGCTGGCCGCCGGGCTCGCGCGACTGTTCGACGGCGAGCAGCCCGATCACCAGCGGTTGGCCGCAGCCTCGGCGGTGCTGCGGCGGTTCGCCGTGGTCGCCGGTGGTCCAGGCACCGGCAAGACCACCACCGTGGCGCGCATCCTCGCGCTGCTGGACGAGCAGGCCTCCGCGGCCGGTGCGCCGCCGCCGCGGATGGCGCTGGCTGCCCCGACGGGTAAGGCAGCCGCGCGGCTGCAGGAGGCCGTCCATCTCGAGTCAGCCACGCTGGATGTCAGCCAGGCGGTGCGGGCACGCCTGCGGGATCTGGAAGCGTCGACGCTGCACCGGCTGCTGGGGTGGCGGCCGGACAGCCGCAGCCGCTTCCGCCACCATCACGCCAACCGGCTGCCTCATGACGTCGTGGTCGTCGACGAGGCGTCGATGGTGTCGCTGTCGTTGATGGCCAAGCTGGTGGAGGCGGTGCGTGCGGGGGCCCGACTCGTCCTGGTCGGCGACGCCGAGCAGCTGGCGTCGGTCGAAGCGGGAGCCGTTCTCGGTGACATCGTCGGTCCCTGTAGCCAGGGGCTGGTGCTGCGCTCTGAAGCGCGGGCGTCGCTGGCGCGGGTCGTGGGACACGACGTGGAGGCGGCGCAGCCTCGAGCTGGCGTGGTTATCGCGGACGGCATCGTGGTGCTGCGCCGGGTGCACCGCTTCGGCGGCGGGATCGCCGCGCTCGCGCAGGCCGTCCGACAAGGGAAGGCCGACACGGTTGTCGAGGTGCTGCGGACCGGCTCCGACGACGTGCGATGGATCGAGGTGGACGTCGCCGAGGACGCGGGACGCCACGCGCTCGCGCCCGTCCGTGAGGCCGTCGTTGACGCGGGCCGACACGTTCTGGACGCGGCGGGAGCGGGCGACGCGAGGGCCGCACTCGAAGGCCTCGCAGCGATCCGCGTGCTGTGCGCACATCGTCGTGGGCCCTACGGGGTCGTCGCGTGGAGAGCACAAGTCGAGGGGTGGCTCGCCGGGGCGATCGGGGGTTACGGCGCCGGGGGCGGGTGGTACGTCGGGCGCCCGCTGCTGGTCACCGCCAACGACTACGGGCTGCAGCTGTACAACGGCGACATCGGCGTCGTCGTCGCGACCGGCGACGGGCGCTTTCCCGCGGTCTTCGAGCGGCGAGGGGAGCTGGTCGAGGTCAGCCCGACCCGCTTGGCGGCGGTGGAGACGGTGCACGCGATGACGGTGCACAAGAGCCAGGGCTCGCAGTTCGAGTCCGTCGCCGTGCTGCTGCCGGACCCCACCTCGCCGATCCTCACCCGAGAGCTGCTGTACACCGCCGTCACCAGGGCCCGTCAACGCCTGATCCTTGTCGGCGGCGAGTCCAGCGTCCGCACGGCGGTCGACCGCCCCATCGCCAGGGCCTCAGGCTTGCGCGAGGCGCTCTGGAGCCAGGATCCCCACGATGTATAAGCACATCATGATCCGCAAGCAGCTGTGCATCACCGAGGCGCAGGACCTGACCCTCTACAGGGACACGAGTCGGGGGAATCCAGTTCGTCAATCCGTTCCACACCCCGAGGGCCGCGCCGCGCTGTTGGGGTCGGCCGACCTATAGCGGCAGGATGTCGGCGTAGACGATGCGGTCGCGCAGGGCGACGCGGCCGCGGATGACCTCGACGACGGCCGGGTCGTCGGGGTCGGCGTCGGTGGGCAGCCGCTCGTGCTCGGTCACCAGCAGCCGCAGGTCGCCGGGTTCCCGCGTCTCGTCCGTTGGCAGCGGCACGTCGCCGGACCACACGACGCCCTCGCCGGAACGAGTCGCCGGCAGCTCGACCGGATCGGCGGCCGCGTCCCAGCCGAGGTCGCCGGGGATGTCAGGGTTGCGCCGCTGCACGGTCACCGTGACTCGCCGCGACCAGCCCAGGTCCAGCGGGGCGCCCTCGGCCATTTCCGCGGCGGGGGTGGCGACGTTCGTGCCGGCCACGCCCGCGACGGTCACGCGCACCGCGGCCTCGCCGGGAACCACCGTTGCCGTACGGTCAGCCGGCAGCTGCGCGAAGTCGGCCAAGACCACCGGCGACAGCTCGGCACCAGGGATCGCGTGCGGCTGGTAGCGGGCGAGCGCCAGCCGCAGGAACGGGAAGTAGGCGGCGCCGGCGTCGATGTCCAGGTCGCAGTACCACAGCCGTCGTTCGGCGTTGTAGGCCACCGGGTGCCCGACCACCGACACCAGGGGGCCTTCGCGCCCCAGCTCCTCCAGCCACAGATCGGTCCCTCGGGTCGCGGCCGGCGAGGGGAAGCGGTCAATGCTCGGGCGGGCGCTGGGCAGTGGCCGCGACGCCCAGATGGGGTCGCTGCCCCAGCCGGTGACATACGGCGCCACCGGATCGGCCAGCAGGCGCCAGATCAGCCCGTCGTCGATCTGCTCGAAGCGGTCGCGCAACCGTCGCGCGATGGGATGCGCCGCCGTCTCGTCGGGCAGGACCTCCAGCTCCCGGCGAAACTGCTGCACATCGGTGGCGCGGTTGAAGCGAAGCTGGCGTTGCTCGGCGACGGTGTCGGCCAGCCAGCGCAGGTCCTCGCGCAGCTCCTCCAGCTCGACGCGTTCCAAGCCTGGTGGCAACGGGAGTGGCTGGCGCTGCCGGACGACCACGCCGAGCAGCTCCCCGTCGCCCGACGAGTACCACGGCCGCTCCAGGTACAGCCGCAGACCGCTGCGCCGGCGACTCACGACCGAGCCGTCGGCCCCGGACTCCACCTGCCAACGGAACGTTGGGACGGCATACAGCACCTTGGGTGCGGCGGGTCGCGCGGAGCTGGGCACCTCGATCTCGCGCACCGTCCCGGTGCGGGTGATGTTGGCCGGGTCGGCGGTGATCTCCGGCGGGAAGTACTCCCGGAACCGGGTGGTCGCCGTCGCCGTGTAGCGCACGGTGCGGTGCTTGGTGTCGCCGAAGTCGTGGCGAGCGCGGTGCCGCGGCGGTGCTGCGGGCGCCCGCGCGATGTCGTCTCGTCCGACGCGAGCGGCGTCCTCGTCGACGTCGATGCGCAGGTCGAACGCGTGCGCCCGCCCGTCGACTCTTGTGGGACCGGGATCGGGCAGCAGGTCCAGCGGTTCGGACCATTCGGCCTGGACGTCGAGGCGGATGCTGCTGGCTGCCGAGCTGTGGATCACGCCGTCGAACCAGGCGAAGGTCTCGCCGAGCAGGCGTCGCGGGCCGAGGTCCTCGGGGATCTCCGGCTCGGTCAGCGGGCGCTGGACGGCGTGAACGAGCGTCATCTCGTCGAACGGTGTCAGCATCCACAGCTGGCCCCGCTCCGCGGCTCCCTGCAGCCGCGCACGGGCGTCCTCGCTCATCCAGTCCCAGATCGCCAGCTGCGACAGTCCCTCGCCGTCGATCAGGCTGCTGATCCGCACGGAGACGACCTCGGCCTGCGGCAGCTGCACCGTCAGTACGCCGTCCGGCCCGATCTCGGCCGGCCCCGACCCGCCCTCCAGGCGCAGCCGGAACGGCGCCGGCTCGGGCCAGCTCCCGTCGAAGACAACGCGCAGCGAGTCGTCGGGATCAACACCCGGCAGCCCACGGATGCCGACGCCGATCGCCAGCGGATCCGGCAGGTAGGGCATCAGCAGCCGCTCCTCGGTGTGCAGCACGTACTGCCCCGAGGCCAGCGCGTCGCCGCGCCGCAGCGTTTCCAACGTCGGCGGAGGTGGCAGCCCCTCGGTCAGCAGCGCGCGGGGAGTCACCAGCTCGATGCCGGTCACGGGCACCGTCTGCCGGCCGGTCTCCAGGTCGACGACGAAGCGGTCGAGCAGCGTGCCTTGCTCGCGCCTGGCGACGTGCAGCGCCCGCCGAGGGTCGCCTCCAGGGCCGAAGGCGTCGTCGAAACGCCCGTGCAGCTCGGCGGTGGACTGTGAGGCCTTGGGTGGGGCGAGGTGCCGTTCGTTGGCCGCCGCGTAGGCATGGTCATAGCCGGCCAGCGCGACCTGCACCGCCGGGGACTCCGCGTACTCGGCGGGGGTGATCCCGACGTCGCTGCGAACGACCATCCGCAGCAGGGACTCACCCTCGGTCAGCCGGGTGCGCAGCACGACCGTCGGTGAGATCACCGGGTCGAAGCGCAGATAGCGCTGCGGTTCGGTCACCCGCCGGTCGTCGACGAGGCGGGTGCTGTTGCCAGCCAGGTCGGTGGCGCGAGCCCGCAGGCGGTAGGTCCGCCCGTAACGCAGCCGTGGCAGGGAGCCGTCGACCGCGGTGAACGACACCGTCATGCCGAAGCCCGTGGCAGCCCGGTCGCCTTCCGCGCGCGGAACCTCGCCGTCGGATGGCGAGGCGATGGCCAACCCCGGGCGCGGGGCGCTCAGGCTCCACCCGTCCCATCCGAACAGCGCCTCGTGCAGGTACAGCGCAGGAGTGGGGTCGGCGGGTCCCGGCGTCTTCGAGGTCGTCGAGGCGCCCTTGACGTAGCCCTCGTCATCCAAGGTCAAGTCCGCCACGTCCCCGGAGTCGAAGCGGTAGTCGCCGTGGCGGGCGTGCAGCGACCGCCACTGCCCGGTGTGGTCGTCGTGGACGTCGACGCGGTAGCCGCGGGTCACGTCGTCGGCGTGCAGGACGATCTCGCCGCCCAACCCCCGGTTGTGCTCGTGCGCCCGCTCCAGCAGCGAGCGGATCCGCTCGGCGCGACCGGCCCGCGTCACGGTGAGCCCGGCGCTGCGCAGCGACGGGACGCTGCTGGCGAGCGGGGTGACCGTGGTGCGATTCTGCTCGTGCAGGAGCCGCTCGAGGTTGACGGCGAAGTCGCCGACCTTCAGCGCCGCCCCGTCGACGTCGACGGTCAGCAGATCGAACAGCTCTTGCTCGTCGATGCGCAGCATGCCGTGGAGAACGTCGCCGTCCACCTGCTCGCGCGGGGCGGACCAGAACCCTTCGCCGTCGTAGTCATACGCGGTCCACGGCGACTCGACGGGGACGTTCAGCGCCGACATCCCGTCCATCTCGGCCACGACCCGGATGACGGATCGCTCGGGTATGCGGTCGGGCAGGCGCACCTTGAGGTCGACGACCAGACCGAGACGGCGCAGCAGCTCTGGGTAGTCCCCGAGGTGGGTGAGCCGCGTGTGGAAGTCCGGCGTTGGCTCGGGCGGTCCAGGGGCGGTGGTCTCGGGGTCCAGCGGCCCGTAGGTTTCGCGCTGCTCGGAGCGGTCGTAGAAGCGTGACGCCGAGGCGAAGGCGATGACCTCAGGCGGTACCGCCGCGGCAGCGGCGGGGTCGTCGAGCAGGCTGTCTCGCCTGCGCTCCCGTGGGGTCCGAGGGTCGTAGTGGGCGTCCGGCTGGCGGTAGCGCCAGCGCAGCTCTTCCAGCTCCCCGGCGCTGGAGCCGCGCTGGTCCAGATGGTGGTCGATGCGGGCCTGCTCGCCAAGTGTGGCGCGCAGCCGTTCGAGCGGTCCGCCGCGGCCGTTGTCGGGGAAGTCGGTCGGTGCTTGCTCGGCCACGGTGGTGTACAGGTCGCGCACGAAGCCCACGACGTCGCGGACCGGGAAGGAGCGCAGCGCTCGCTGCGAGCGGTCGACGAACTCGTGTCCCTCGACGGGGGTTTCGGGTGGCAGCAGTGCTGCCCATAACCCGGCGTCGGCGCGGTCGGGGTCGTGCTCGGCGTCCAGATGCATCCGGTCCCAGGTGACCTCGACGGCGAATCTGGCCGAGCGCAGCCGCCCTGGCCAGTCGACGAAGTCCTCGAAGTCCCCCAGGACGGCCGGGTCGCCCCCGGTTGCCAGGCGCGGGGAGACCAGCACCGACAGGCGCAGGGTGCCGGGGTCGTCGGCATCGACGCCGTCGGGCAGCGCCGTCCACAGGACCGTCTGGCTGAGCGGCATCGTCAGGCCTCCGCGAACGCCCGGCAGTAGCGCTCCCACGGCGACGGCTCGGGAGCGTCCGGGTCGGGGTCCATCAGCTCGGCGAAGGTGGGGTCACCGTTGGCGCCGGCGAACTTGCGCTCGCAGCTGATCTCGACCGACTTGGAGAACATCGCGATGCTGATCTCGATGGTGAGCACCGCGCGCCCGGCGAGCTTGCCGGAGCTGAACTCATACGACAGCCCCAGGTACAGCTCCAGCGACGCCGAGACCAGGCCCAGGACGTCGACCTCGCCCCGCAGGCGGAAGTACCCGGTCAGCGAGGCATCGTCGGCCTCCATGCGGAAGTACACGCCGGCCATCACCGACACGCCACCGGAGGCGACGCCGAGGTTGATCGAGACGCTGGCGCCGAACTCCAGCGCCGCCTCCAGGATGTGGACGCCGTTGGGGGTGATCGTGATCCCGAAGAAGCCGCCACCACCGAACAGCGAGACGGTGAGCAGGAACGGGTTCTCGCGGGTGCAGAACGAGAAGTTGGCCTGCAGCGGGTCGCCGACGAACGGGATGCGGAAGCCGGCCCCGAGGCTGAGGTTCTCGAGGCTGAAGACGCCCACCGCGAGGTTGGGCAGCCCCAGGGAGAACGAGGCGCTGATCCCTTCGGTGGTGACGTCGAGGTCGGGCGGGTCGCTGAAGCCGTCGAGCGGGATCAGATCCTTCAGCGACTCGACGAACGACAGGATCCCGACGAACTCGATCCCGCCGAACACGACCTCGACGTCGGGCTTGCTGCCGGCCCTGGAGGAAAACCGCAGCTTGTCGAAGTGCAGCACCAGCATGGTGGCGGGCGGCACCAGCCGGAGCGAGAAGCGCTCGAGGGTGCAGGTGACGTCGGCCCCTGGCGTACCGGCGCCAGCCCCGGCCGGCCCGCGACCCCCGCGCAGCTCGACGGCAAGGCTCAGGCCACGGGGATCGTTGGGAACGAAGATCGCCGTGTCGGGGGAGGCCGGGAAGGAACGCAGCCGCGGCCGCCACTCCAGGCGTGTGTTGGCGAACAGCTCCGGCAGCTGCGCCCCGGTGGCCACGGCGTCCAGGGTGGCCAGGAGGCCGCCAACGGCGGCGTGGTCGAGGATGGCCTGGACCGCAGCGAGCCGAGCGCGCAGCTCGTCGGCGACTCCGGCGGACAGCCCGGCGGCCGCCAGCGCCCCTTCCGCAGCGGCCGCCGTGGCCCTCACGGCGCCGACGTCGGCGACCAGCTTGCCGTCGGGCAGCGGGTTTCCGGCGATGAGGGTCGCCACGTCGGCGAGCACGGCGTCGACGGCGGCCTCGACGTCGTTGCGGACGCCGTCAAGCGTCGCGGGCAGGCCCACCAGACTCGCCCGCAGCCGGCCGAGGTCGGAAAGGAAGGCCTCGACGGCGTTCAGGGTCTCGGTGACGAAGCTGGGGGCGAGATCGCCGGTGACCAGCGAAGCCTTCTCGATGACGTCGGCGAGCGAGAAGACGCCGAGCAGCAGCGGGCTGGGCGCCCCGGCGCCGCCGAAGAACTCATGCGGGTCGAAGGTGCCGTCGGCGGCGACGTTGGTGTCGCCCGCGACCGGCCCCTTCAACCGCGACAGCCCCGAGACGTTGAGGTTCGGCTGCACCAGCCCGCCTGACCGGTCGCCCTGCCCGCCGAAGTCCAGCGGTACGGCGCCAGACACCTGCAGGAACACCTGTCCGGGGTTACCGGCGCCGTCGGGCCCGTTGTCGATGTACCGCTGGTGGTAGCCGACCGTGGTGGCCCCGGCGCTGCCGGTGAGCCGCTCGACGACGGGCACGGCGACGTTGGCGGCGGTCATCTGAGGAAGGAACGGCGCTTCGTCCGGCTTGGAGACGGCGGCGATGCCCGCGAACGTCAGCGTGTGGGCGGGGAAGGTCGTGTCATCGGCGCCGGCGGGTGGCGCGAACGCGACGCGCTGGCCCGAGATCGGCCGGACGTTGCGGCCGCTGGCCTGGTATTGGGCGCTGACGGTTGCGATCGGGACGGTGTTGCCACCGTCCATGAAGAGCAGCGGAGCGGTGAACTCGACCGCTCGGCCCGCCCGGTCGGTGCCCACGAGCCGGAAGGCGAACGGTTGGCCGCCGACCGTCGGCCAGAACAGGTCCTGGCCACGATCGAACAGATCATGTTCGGTCGGGTCGTCCAGATCGGGCGTGGAGCGGGTGGCGATGCGAACGGAGCCGAACGGCAGGCGCCGGCGTAGGTTCAGCAGGTCGCTGCCATCGTAGCCGCGGTCGCTCTGGCGCACGACGATGTACATGCGCTGGAACAGGTAGGCGATCGGGTCGCCGCCTTGCCAGCCCAGCTTGCGTTCGGTGATCTTGACCAGCGACGCGCGGTGGCCGAAGGGGAACAGGAAGCCGGGATAGACGACCTTGACGTAGGCGTCGCGGCCCATCGGGGCGCGGTGCTCCCACTGGCTGATGACCGACACACCGGAGGGCAGGTCCGATGGTTCCCACTCGCCGAGCAGGTCCAGCCATGCGCCGAGCGACGACAGCATCAGGCGGCGGACCTCGACGGGTCGCGGTCTGATCCGAAACCCGCGCCGACGCAGTTCGTAGTTGGACGTCTGGTTGACCAGCATCGCCCGGTCTTTGCTGTCCAGCGACATGCGGAACGGCGTGGTGCTGTGCGGCGGGTAGGCCGAGGGGTCGGTGGTGAAGTCTGGGTCGCGGGCCCAGATGGCTCGCACCGTCCTGGCCGGGTCAGGGTCTTCTGAGACGCCACCGTCGTCGCTGCGCACACCGAGACGCGTGTGCCACAGCTCCACGGGTTGCGTGCCGCCGGTGGCCTCCTCGCCGACCTCGGCTTTGACGGCGTGCTGCCATCCCGCGGCGTCGTTGGGCGACAGGACCAGGCGGTAGGGAGCTTCCAGCGCCGTCTCCTGGCCACCCGGCGGCCGTGGGACGCGCTCGAGGCGGTACGGGATCGGGAAGAGGTGCTCGTCGACGTAGTCGCGCAACGGCCCGACGTAGCGGGACGCCTGGTCGTTGAAGCGCTGGACGAGTTCGGGGTTCAGCCGTCCCGCAGCGGATCGCGGGGAGACTTCGCCGGCGATCTGCTGGTGAAGGGCCGCACGTCCGGCGGCGATCACGCCGGAGGCCGTCAGTGATGCCGGCCGGCGGCCGCTGACCCGCGCCACCGTGTCCATCAGCCCCCGCCTCAACGGCTCCGGGGGTGCAACCGCCTCCCGGATCCGTTCGACGATCCGCAGACCGGGAATCTCGCCGCCGCGCCAGCCCCAGCGTTCGCGCAGCTCCACCCACCTTGGGTCCAGGCCGGGAGGCATCGCGTTGTCGGCCAGGGCCATCCGCAGCCGCCGGCAGGCGCCGAGCAGGCCGGCGGTGGTGAACGGGATCGGGGCGGCGTCGAGGGGGACGAGGAAGGCGATCTTCGTACGTCGCGCGAAGCGGGCCAACACTGGCGGGGGGTCGGGCAGCTCGCCGGGCGGGTCGGGCGGCGCGTCCGGCCGGTTGGGCGGTACCACACCCTCGGCGGCTTGGAAGTAGGCACGCTCGGCGACGTGCTGCGGGGGCAACGACGCGATCAGCAGGGCGCCGGGGCCCGACGGCACAAGCACCAGCCCGCTGCCATCCTCGGCGTGGGCCAGCGCCAGGTTGACCAGCTCGAACTCCATGGCGACGAGGTCGAGGTGTCGCACCACCGCGATCCGCCGCAGCATCGGCAGCGGGCGCTCACCCCCGCCATCAGGCGGCATAGCCCTACGCTCCCGTCACCCCCGCCGCAGCTCACTTCCTGGCGGCGACACCCTAGTCGTCAACACCAGGGATGGAAAGCCAATCACGCGGACAGGCTGGATGTCTGGGTGCGCGATCGGACGTCGGTGTCCGAAGCGGCACCCGCTCCTGGATGATCAAGGCCGCAGGAAGGCGCAGGTGCGGGTGGGTCAGGAGTGTGGGGGCCGGTTGAGGCGGTGCAGGTAGACCCACATCAGCCCGTGAGCGACCACTGCGGCGCCCATGATCGCCACGACCGGCCACAGCTGGAAGATTGCCGCGACGACAGCAGCCAGCACCGCGCCGGCGACCAGCACGGCGCGCATCGTGTTGACCGACTCCATCGCCACTCCTCGTGGACAACCCCTGAAGCGGGGCTCTACCGCTTCGCTGCTTGAGGGCAGAGCCGCCAGCCTATGTCGACCGCCGCGCGGAATCTGGGGCTGACTGCGACATTCAAGTGTCTGCCCACCGGCGGACAGGTGCTGGACGCCGAGCTGGACGCCGGACTGGAGCCCGCGGTGTTGCCGCCGCGGCCCGCGCCTCCCGCAACCGTGTGCAACGAGCCGCGCCGGGGGGGCACGCCTGCGGAATAGCTCGTCACGTCTGGCACTGCTGCTTCTCTTCGTGCGATGGTCCGCCGCCGGCCGCCCGGGTCCGCCCCGCCGCCAGACGCTCAGTGCCCGCAGCGTCTCACCGGTCCGGTCCCAGCCGCAAGTCGGACAAGTCCAGACGTGCCAGCGCCGCCGGCGCCAACACCATCCGGTGACCCAGCCGGTCGCAGCGCAGCGCCTGCTCGCGGATCTGGCCTGCCTCGGCCCGCAGTCGGCGGCGACCTTGCAAGGCGGCCGCCAAGGCAGCGTTGATCCAGCCGGTCCGACCGTTGTGGTGCAGCCGCTGGCCCCAGCGGATCTGCCCGTCAAGCAGGTCGAAGGCCAGCATCGTGCTCATGGCATGGATCCGCAGGCCCGAGGCTTCCGCCCGCTCGATGCACAGCACCCGCTGGCGCAGGTCGCCGAGCTCGCACACCGGCGGCAGGGGGTCGTCCAACGACATGGCCCTGCCGCCGAAGGACACGGCCAAACGGTCGGCACCCAGGGGGATGGCCAGGGCCAGCAGCTCGGTGATCGGATCGGCGTAGGCGCCCTTCGCGAAGGGACGAAGCCAGGCGACCAGCAGCGGATGATCGCCGGCGAAGGCCAGCAGGCAGGGATGCACCTCGTCATTGACCAGCAGATTCTCCTCGGCGCGTTCGACAAGGAACGGCTCCGCATCCTCCCAGCACCGCAAGACCCGCTCCTGTCGCTCGGAATGCTCGACAGCCTGCGCCCCGCGCGGCAGGAGGGTTGGGAGGAGCCGGTCCGCGACTGTGGACAGTTTGCGCCTGCCCGGTTCAGAGAACGGTGGCGGGGAAGCCATCGATGAAAGGCGGCCTCCCCATGGAGCTGAACATCCAGGACCTGGCGATCACCAGCCCGGCCTTCGGCCAGCTTGAGTCCATCCCCACCGAACACACCGGGGAGGGAACCAACATCTCGCCCGAACTACGCTGGAGCGGGGTGCCGCAGGGCACCAAGCAGCTGGCGCTGATATGCCATGATCCCGACGCGCCGCTGCCACACGGCGTGGTGCATTGGGTGGTCTACGGGATCCCGGCGGACGCGACCGGCATCGAGCAGGGCGGGGGGAACAGCTTCGTGGAAGGTGCCGCCGAGGTGAGTGATGCGGGCTACGGCGGACCCATGCCGCCGGAGGGACACGGCCGACACCACTACTACTTCTGGCTGTACGCCCTGGACACCGAAGTCGACGCCCAGCCGGGGCTCAACCGCTCGCAGCTGCTGGACACCATCCAGGATCACGTGATCGAGCAGGCGCGGCTCGTGGGGCACTACCAGCGCTGATCACGGCGATGGCCAGCCCAGCCAGGCGCCGAGCACCAGCAACAACAGCACCACGTTGCCGCCGATCAGCCCGGCCATGCAGGCACGGCCGAGTCGCTGCCAGTTCTGCGGTGCGGCAGGCTCATGGCCCCAGGACCGCCCGTCGACCAGCATGACCGGCGCGATGACAACGAAGCCCAGCACAGTCCCCCCGATCGTCCGCCGGCCCCCGCCCGCGGTTGTCGAGGTGCAGTCTCGGGTCAGAAGGCCGGCGCTGCATCCTCTGTATTGGGGAAATCAGGCCGACGAGGTTGGATGAACGTGCCCGAGGCGGCAGCCGTCGGGCTCAACTTGCGGCGGCCTGTTCCGGCGGCTCCACCAGGCCCGGCTGGCTCTTGGCCACGGCGTTGCCAACGTGCGCGGTCGTGCGCAGGGGCACCTCCTTGAGCAGCCAGGCCAGTCCGAATGCCAGCAGCGCCAGAGGAACCGCGAGCAGGAAGACCCAGGCGATCGCGTCGGCCAACGCGGCGCGCACCACGATGCGCACCGCGCGCGGCAGCTGGGCGATGGCCGCCGGGCTGGACAGCAGCGAGGTGGGATCGCCCGGGTCGGCCCCCGGCGCGGCGGCAAGGTTGGCAGCGACGCGGGCGTTGAGCAGCGCACCGAAGGCGGCCACCCCCACCGTGCCGCCGATCGAGCGGAAGAACTGGGCCGCGGACGTCGCGGTGCCCAGGTGCCGGGCTGGCACGGCGTTCTGGATGGCAAGCACCAGGACCTGCAGCACCAGCCCGATTCCCAGACCCATCACGAACATGTACACCGAGACCTGCCAGCGGGTCGTCTCGATCCCCATCGTCGACAGCAGGCCCATGCCCAACGCGATGAGCGCGGTGCCGATGATGGGGAAGACCCGGTAGCGGCCCCAGCGCGTGATGAGCCGCCCAGAGGTGATGCTGCTGATGAGCAGACCGGTGATCAGCGGCAGCATCAGTAGGCCGGAGTTCGTCGCTGAGACGCCGACCACCACCTGCAGGAACAGCGGCAGGAAGATGATCGCCCCGAACATCGCCGTGCCGACGATGAAGCTGAGCACCGTGGCGACCCCGAAGACCGGCTGGGCGAACAGCTGCAGCGGCAGGATCGGCTCGGGGGTGCGCCGTTCCACCAGCAAGAACGCCGCGAGCGCCAGCAGCGACACGACGCCAACCCCGACGATCACCGCCGAGTTCCACGGGTAGGTCTGGCCACCCCACACCATGACCAGTAGCAGGGTGGAGATCCCGAAGGTGAGCAGCGCGGCACCGAGATAGTCGATGCGGTGCTCGCGACGAACGAAGTCCAGTCGCAGGCTGCGCTGCGTCACGGCGAGCGCGACCGCACCGAGCGGGATGTTGATGTAGAAGACCCAGCGCCAGTCCAGGTGATCGACGAAGTAGCCACCCAGCAGCGGGCCGGCCACGCTGGCCACGCCGAAGACGGCACCGATGTAGCCCATGTAGCGGCCACGCTCGCGTGGCGCGACGACGTCACCGATGATCGTCTGCGCGAGGGCGATCAGCCCCCCGGCACCGGCGCCCTGTACGGCGCGGAAGGCGATCAGCTGGCCCATCGTCTGCGCCACTCCGCAGGCCGCCGACCCGATCACGAAGACGATGATGGCAACTTGGAACAGCGGCTTGCGCCCGAACAGGTCGGAGATCTTGCCGTACAGCGGCACCGACACCGTCGAGGTCAGCAGGTAGGCCGTGACGACCCAGGACAGATTCTTCAGGCCGCCCAGGTCGCCGACGATCGTGGGCAGCGCGGTCGACACGATCGTCTGGTCCAGGGCCGCGAGCAGCATGGCGGTCATGAGTCCGGCGAAGACGGTGAGGATCTCGCGGTGGCTGAGCAGCGTCGGCGCCTCGCCAGGCGCGGCGGTGGCTTGACTCACGGCTGTTGCTCCAGCGCCGAGATGGAACCGGCGAGTCGTTCCAGGCCGGCGGCGAGAGCGGCGATGTCGGCGTCGTCCCAACCCGCGGTCAGGCTGGCCATGAGCTGGCTGCGCGCGTCCGTCACTGCTGTCAGCAGGTCCGTTCCCTCACCAGTGAGCGCCAGCACGCAGCGCCGGCGGTCGACACCGGAGACGCTGCGTTCGACGAGCCCATCGGCCACAGCCTGGTCGACGAAGCGACTTGCGGTCGAGCTGTCCACGTGCAACGCCTCGGCCACGTCGCCGACGCCTGGGTCGGCCGCCGCCGAGCGCTGCACGGCGCCCAGCGTGCGGATGACGCTGAACTCCACCGAGCGGCCGAGCAGCTCGATGAAG
>JALZLF010000177.1 GCA_030858865.1 Actinomycetota bacterium
CGCTCGTCGCGGCCGCCGTACTGGCGAGGCGCCTGCGGCAGCGGCATGTCGCGGCCACCCACCGCCACCGATCGCGGCGTGGGCGCCTCGCCGCTGGCCAGCGCCGCCGCACAGGACCGGCACACCCGCACGGTCTTCGCGCCGGCCTTGGTCGCGACCTGGGCCTCCTGCACGCCGGCGCCATGGTCGGGATCGAAGAAGCAGGCCGTCGGGTAGCCGTCGTCGGGTTCGGGCGGTGGTTCCCGGCCTTCGGTGAGCGCCTCGGTGACCTCGAGCTGCCAGCGCGCGTGGTCGAGGCGGTCGTTGAGCCGCACCAGCTCGGCCTCGGTGGTGGCGCGCGGCAGGTCGTCGGAGACCGACTGGTAGACCCGCGTGGCCTCGGCGAATGCCGCGGTGGCCTTGGGGTCTTCGGTCATCGGCACCCGGTCGGTCAGCTGCAGGATGGCGTCGGCCATCGCGTCGATCTGGTGGCGCACCTCGGCGTGGGCCTCGGTCATGCGCTGGCGAGCCAGACGTCTGGTCGACCGCGAGCTGACGGCCAACGCGACGCCACCGATGCCCAACAACCCGATGACCAGCACCGCACCGACGCCGATGCCACCGTCCCCGGTGTCTCCCGTCTCGCCCGACCCGCTGGAACCGGCGCCGGTCAGCGCCTGCCCGAAGTCGGCGACGCCAGCTGCGGTGCCACTCGAGAAGCTGTCGACAGCGTTGTCGGCAGCACGGTCAAGCGTCTCGCCGTCGTACTCCGTGCTGCTGTAACCGATGTTCTCCGGGGTCACCACCAGCACCGTGCCGTCGCTCACCCGATCCAGCAGCGCGTCGGCGGCCGTGGTCGCCCCGGCGGCTTGCGGATCGGCCAGCACGGCGACCATGAGGCGGGTTCCGCGCTCGCGGGCGTCGGCGACCGCGCCGGCCAATGCCGCCTCGTCGACGGTCGCGCCCGGCTCCACGGCGTAGCCCTGATCGGCCAGCTCGCCAGCCAACTCGTCCAACGTCATCTCGTCGAGTGTCTGAGCCGACGCGCTGCCGCCTTGGGCCAAGAGTGGCAGGACGACGAGCGCGGCGAGCACGAGCGTGGCGAGCCCGAGCGCGTCGACCACCAGCGCGGCGGGCCTCGCCACCACCCGGCACCACCGCAGCCAGAGCATCGCCGCCACCGATCCGCGCCTGCTGTTGGAGACAGGCGTGTTGATCTTGGAAGGAGTCTTCTGCCAGCAGCCTAGCGACGTGGGATGGCGCCTCTACACTCGGGGCTGATCTCAAGGGGAGTCAGAGTCGATGGGGAAGCTGCTCAAGCGGTTGTGGCAGTACATGGCTGCCGCGATGACCGGCAAGTTCAACGAGGCGGCGGACCCCAAGGTCCAGCTGGAGCAAGCGATCGCTGACGCTCAGGAGCAGCATCGCCGCCTCAAAGAGCAGGCGGCCAACGTCATCGCCAACCAGAAGCAGACCGAGATGCGCCTGTCGCGGACGCTGCAGGGGCTGGAGAAGGTCAACGGCTCGGCGCAACAGGCGGTGTTGATGGCCGACGAGGCGCAGCGCAAGGGGGATGCGGCGAAGGTAGCCGACTACACCCGCGCCGCCGAGTCCTTCGCCAACCAGATGATCGCCTTGGAAGGTGAGGTCGACGACCTCAAGTCGCTGCACCTGCAGTCCACGCAGGCCTCCGACGACGCCAAGCGCGCCGTGACGCAGAACGCCTCGATGCTGCAACGCAAGCTGGCTGAGCGCCAGAAGCTGCTGTCGCAGCTGGATCAGGCCAAGATGGCCGAGCAGATGAACAAGGCCATGACCTCGCTGTCAGAGACGGTTGGCCAGGACGTGCCAACGCTTGACGAGGTCCGCAACAAGATCGAGGCGCGCTATGCCAAGGCGCGCGGCGTCGCCGAGCTCGAGGGGGAGTCGGTCGAGGGCCGCATGCTCGAAGTCGAGCAGGCAAGCATGGACACCGCGGCGCAGACCCGCCTGTCGGAGATCCGCAGCAAGCTGGGCATCGCCGCCAGTCCCGGGCCCGCTGAGGCCTCGCGACCCGACCAGATCGCCGAGGGCGAGGCCCGGCCGAGCACGTGACGCCCCGCCAACCTCAACGCTGATCCACCTCGCCCAGGTGCGCGGACAACGTTTCACGATGCTGAAGCATGCGTTGCGCCGTCGCTGCCCGGTGTGCGGCGCTCTTGGGATCTTCGATGGCTGGTTCACGCTGCGGCCACGCTGCCCGCGTTGCAACTTCTCCTTCGAGCGCGAGGACGGCTATTGGGTCGGTGCCCTGATCGCCAACATCGCCGCCGCCGAACTGCTGTTCGCGGCGGTGTTCCTCGGCGGGGTGGTGTTCACCTGGCCCGAGGTGCCATGGGTACCGCTGGGGATCGTCGGCATCGTCGCGATGGTCGGCCTGCCCGTCGCCTTCTATCCACTGTCCAAGACGCTGTGGCTGTGGGTCGACCTGGCCTTTTTGCACCCGCTGGACGCCGATGACCTGTCAGCAAATGATTGATCAGTTCAGAAGAGTCGCCAGCAGCTCGGCGTACTGGCGCAGGTGGCGTTCGCCCAGGAAGCGCTCGGCGACCCTGGTCTTGGCGGCGGCGCCAAGGCGTTGCGCCAGCTGAGGATCGCCCAGGATCCGGTTGAGCTGCGCCCCGGTCGTCGCCAGGTCGGTGGGGTCGGCGACAAGCAGGCCGCTCTCCCCGTCGACGATCTGGTCGCTGATCCCGCCGACGGCACTGGCCACCATCGGTCGTGCTTTCCACATGGCCTCGGCCACGGTCAGACCGAAGCCCTCAGCCAGGCTCTTCTGCACGACCACAGCGGCGGAACGCTGGACGGCGTTGACGATCGCGGCGTTCTCCTCCAGGTCGTACATCGGCAGGCACACCAGCTGGATGCGCGCCCGCTCGGCATGAGGCAGGTCGCGCCAGGCGCTCTGGCAGTCGGCGAGGACATCACCGCCCTCCGGATCGTCGGCGACCCCGCTCACGTTCGGCCCGACGAGTGCCAGGTGAGCGCCGGTGGCCGGATCGACGTGCTGGGCGAAGGCGTGCATCACCCCGGCCATGTCCTTGAGCCGATCCCATCGTGAGACCTGGACGACCAGGGGCGCCTCCGGTGGCGGGGGAGGGCCGGTGCGGATGATGTCGGCGAGATGATCGACGCGGCCTGGTGAGCCGTCCCGGCGTTGGAACGTCGGCGTTCCGACCGAGCCGTCGGCGGCCACCAGGCCGATGCTGGCGACGATCGCGCGGACTGCCTCGGCGGACATCTCGGCGTTCTTCACCGCGAAGGGGTCGATCGACGGGGGCACGATGTGCACCAAGTCGGGCGGCGCCCACTCGGGCACGTGCGCGGTGCGGCTGAACACGAACTGATCGGCCTCGGCCAGGAACGGTTGCAGGAATCCCCAGGTCTGGGTGACCACGCCGTTGGGCCGGTCGATGCCGATGTGGCATCGCCACACCACCTTGGCACCCACCGAGCGGGCGGCGCCGACCATGCCGGCCGTCTGCGGGTCGTGCAGCAGGACGACGTCACCCGGGCGGATCTGGGCCAGCAGCTCCTCGGCGTTGGCACTGGTGACCTGCGCGTAGTGGTCTCGCTCGGCATCGCCAAGCGGTCCGGTGTCCACGCCGTGCAGGCCGTTGTGCAGCCGCTTGGTGATCGCGTAGAAGGCGGGGTCGCCCTTGATGACCAGCCAGCGCGTGTCGACCCCAGCCCCGCGCGCGTACGGCAGCAGCGCGGCCAGCATCTCGGCGACGCCGCCTCCGGTGGCCGTGGAGTTGACGTTCCACACGGTTCGTCCCGCGAACGTGTCGCGGCTCGTCTGGATCAGCGCCCGCAGCCGGCCGGTGCGGTCCGCTCCGATGAGGGGGGTGAAACGCTCGAGATCGGAGACGCCGACGGGAACCTCTTGTAGGTGCACGACAACTCCCTGAGTCAGGCGTTGGCGGCCTTGGCGTGGCCGACGGCGCGGCGCCGGCCGGCGCCGCCGAGGATGACCTTGCGCAGTCGCACGTGGGAAGGGGTGACCTCGGCGCACTCGTCGACCCGGATGAACTCCAGGGCCTGCTCCAGTGACAGCGCCCGCGGCGGGATGAGCCGGACGAGCTCGTCGCCGGTGGACGACCGCACGTTGGTCAGCTTCTTCTCCTTCGTGGGGTTGACGTCCATGTCCTCCCCGCGGGCGTTCTCGCCGACGATCATCCCCTCGTAGACCTCGACGCCCGGTCCCACGAACAGCGTGCCGCGTTCCTGCAGGTTGAGCAGCGCGTAGCCGGTCGTGGGACCGTGGCGGTCGGCCACCAGGCTGCCGCTGGGGCGGGTGCGCAGCTCGCCGTGCCAGGGCTCGTAGCGGTCGAAGACATGATGGAGGATGCCGGTGCCGCGCGACTCGGTGAGAAACTCGGTGCGAAAGCCGATCAGCGCGCGCGCCGGCACCAGGTATTCCATCCGAGCCCACCCGGCACCGTGGTTGACCATCTGCTCAAGGCGGCCCTTGCGCAGGCCGAGCAGCTGCGTGACGACACCGACGTACTCGTCGGGGACGTCGATGGCCAGACGCTCCACCGGTTCGTGCACCTTGCCGTCCACCTCGCGGGTGACCACCTGCGGTTTGCCCACCGTCAGCTCGAAGCCCTCACGGCGCATCATCTCGACCAGCACCGCCAGCTGCAGCTCGCCGCGTCCCTGCACCTCCCAGGTGTCGGGGCGCTCGGTGTCCAAGACGCGCACCGACACGTTGCCGATGAGCTCGGCGTCCAGTCGCGCGCGCAGCAGCCGGGCGGTCAGCTTGGCGCCGTCCCTTCCGGCGAGCGGCGAGGTGTTGATGCCGATCGTCATGCCAAGGCTCGGCTCGTCGACGTGCAGCACCGGCAGCGGCCGCGGGTCGGCAGGGTCCGACAGGGTCTCGCCGATGGTGACCTCGTCGAGTCCGGCGATGGCGATGATCTCGCCGGGGCCGGCCTCGTCCACGTCGACCCTGCGAACGTCTTCGGTGACCGACAGCTGGGTGACCTTGACCCGCTCAACGGTGCCGTTCACCCGGCACCAGGCGATCGGCTTGCCCCGTTCCAGCCAGCCGTGGTGGATGCGGGCAAGGGCGAGACGCCCCAGGTAGGGCGACGCGTCGAGGTTCGTGACCAGCGCCTGCAGCGGGTGTCCCTCTTCGTAGGTTGGTGCGGGGATGCGCTCCAGCAGGGTCTCGAACAGCGGTCCGAGGTCACCGTCGCGCATGCCACCCGCCACCTGGGCGGGGTTCACTTCGGTGGCGGCGACGCCGGCCTTGGCGTTGGCGTAGACGATGGGAAAGTCGATCTGCTCCTCGGTGGCGTCCAGGTCCAAGAACAGCTCGTAGACCTCGTCGACGACCTCGGCGATCCGCGCGTCGGGGCGATCGACCTTGTTGATCACCAGGATGATCGGCAGCCTGGCCTCCAGCGCCTTTCGCAGCACGAAGCGGGTCTGCGGTAGCGGCCCCTCGCTGGCGTCGACGAGCAGCAGCACGCCGTCGACCATCGTCAGGCCCCGTTCCACCTCGCCGCCGAAGTCGGCGTGACCGGGCGTGTCGATGATGTTGATCTTGACGTCGCCGTAGCGCACGGCGGTGTTCTTGGCCAGGATCGTGATGCCCTTCTCGCGCTCGAGATCCATCGAGTCGAGCACCCGAACGTTGACGTCCTGGTTGGCGCGGAAAGCCCCCGTCTGCCACAGCATGGCATCGACCAGCGTGGTCTTTCCGTGGTCGACGTGGGCGACGATCGCCACGTTTCGCAGGTCGGTACGGGTAGGCATGCGGGAGCGCTCCGTTGCTGGGGGTGCGAACAGTGTAGGGGCGCGCGCGGCACCCCAGTGGGCCGCTCCTCGCAGTTGTCGGGCAGGATGCGCGCGTGCACACCCGAGGTCGCGCCGTCGCTGTCGGGCTGCTGGTCGCCGCCACCGCGGCCGCGGCCGTGCTGCACTGGTTGGCCGGGTTCTCCTTTCCGCTGCCGTGGGTCGACGAGGCCCACTTTCTGGCGCCGGCTCGCAGCTTGATCGCAAGGGGAACCTTGGCAGCCCCGCAGATCGGCGCTGCGGACGGGATCTTTTGGATGCCCGACGGCTACTCGGTGCTGGTCGCGCCGATCGCTGGTTCGGTGGCTGCCGTGCGAGCGTTCAGCCTGCTTGCCGCCGTGGCGTTCGCGGCGTGCCTGCTGGTCGCCGTGGACAGGGCCGGCGGGGGTGTGGCGTGGGTTGGCGCTGCCGCAGCGGCGTGGCTGGTGGCTCCACGCGTGGTGCTGCTGAGCAACGTGGCCCGAATGGAAGCGCCGGTACTGGCGCTGGCCGGCGTCGCGTTGCTGCTTGTCGGCCGCCGACGGTGGGGGGCCGCTGCGGCGGTGGCAGCACTGGCCCCGCTGCTGCATCCGGTCGGCGTCGTCGTCCTGGGGGCGGTCGCGGCGTGCGCGGCATGGTTCCGCGACGGGTCTCCCGGGCGTTGGGGGCGTTGGGGGCGTTGGGATTGGGTCCTGCTGCTGGCGGTCGGGATCGCCTGGGTCGCCGAAGTCGCGTGGTTCGCCTGGCATGCCGAGCTGGCGTCCGAGCACCTGGCATTCCAGCTTCAGCGCAAAGCCGGCCGCCCGCCGTCGCTGCCGTGGACCCGTGCAGTGCTGTTGACCGCGGCAATCGCGGGCACGTTGGTGGCGGCTCGCCGGCGGCGCGACACCGCTGCTCATCAACCCGTGGCCGCCGCCTGCCTGCTGATGGCTGCTGGTTTCGTGCTGGTCACGGCAGTCGGCAACGAGCTGTGGTACGAGGTGCTCGGCGGCGCTACGGCCGGGCTGCTGGTGGCCGCCGGCGCGGCGTTGCTGCTCCCTGGGAGGCACCCTGGCACCCCGCGGCCCGTCATGGGACCGCGGCGGTTACCGGCGGCGGGAACGGTGCTGGCGGGCGGAGCTGGGATGGCGCTGGCCGCGGCCGGCATCACGGCGACTTTGACGACACCGCTGTACGGCATGACCCCGGACAGCACACAAACGGGGGAGTGGCGTCGGTTCACCGCCGACGCGGTGGTCGCCCTCGACCGGCTCGACCGCCGGCTGGACGAGCCCGCGACCGTGGTGGTGCACCGCCTGTCGGGGATCGGGCCCTGGCTGTATGGCCGGCGGTGGCGCCACCTGCGGGTGGTGCAACCCACGCCGGTCACCCCGGTGCCCGCCGCCGACAGCGACTACGCCCTGGCGACGCTGGACCGCCGGGCGCTGACGCGCGCAGTGATCAAGGGTGAGCTGCCGGCCGGCGAACCCATCGTCGATCTGCGCTCCGACCAAGGCAGCTTCGACCTGCGGGTGTACCAGGGACCGTTTCTCGGCCCCTGAGGTGGCGGCACCGATCCTGCCTGCCGGTCAGGTTCGCTCGGGTCGGTCGTGGCGACCGGTGCTTCCGCCCAGTGTCTCGTCGCGCAGCGACAGGGCGCAAGCGGTGCCCGCCAGGGCGCCACCGGCGGCCGCCGTCTGGACGTACTGCATCCCGGGAGTCACGTCGCCGGCGGCGTACACACCCGCCACGCTGGTCCGCCCCTCGTCATCGACGACGATGCAGCCCTCCTCGACCACCTCGCATCCCAGATCGCGCGCCAACTGGTTGCGTGGCCGGTGGGCGATCGAGAAGAAGGCGAACGCACAGTCGAGAAGTCCGCCGTCGCGCAGCCGGATGGCCGCTAACGCCCCGGGCTCGCCGCACAGCTCGACGACCTCGTCGGTGAGCACCGCCACGCCCAGGTCGTCGAGGTGGCGTCGATGTCCCGAGTCGCCTTCAAACCGGTGCCCGTCGGTGATCATCGTCACCGATGACGCCCACTCCAGCAGCCCGGCCGCGAAGCCGGTGACGTCCGCATTCCAGCCGATGACGACGAACGGTCGGCCGCGCGTCTCGTAGCCGTCGCAGCTGGGACAGTGAAAGACCGAGCGGCCGTAGTGGTCGAAGAACCCAGCGACGGACGGAAATTGATCGGCAACTCCGGTGGCCAGCACCAACCGGTCCGACGTCAGGGGGCCCGCCTGCTGGAGCCGCAAGGCGAACCTGTCGCCATTGGCGGTCGCCGATAGCACCCGGTCGTCGACGATACGCACCGAGCCGTATCGAGCGAGGTCTCGGTGGGCCGCGGCGCGCAGGTCGTCGGGCGAGCCGGGATCGGAGCCGAGATAGCCGTGACTGGAACGCACCCAGCGGTTGCGGTACTCCCCGCTGTCTACCACGACGACGCGGCGACGATGCCGGGCCAACCAGGTGGCGGCGCTCAACCCGGCGGGGCCTCCCCCGACGACGGTGACGTCGCAGTCGACTGACATGGCTGTGTCTACCCAGCGCTGAAAGGGGGTCCAACGTTGGCGGCGGCAGCCGGCGACTTGCAATCAGCGCCGGCTGCCGCACCGTTTGACCCTAAACGATCCGGCCCTCGAACATGAAATCCGGGGGTGGTCGGCGTCCCCCGTTGGGGGGTGAGCTCAGACCGGTTGCGGCCGGTTCCGGTTGCGCCGGCGTGGCTCGGGGCTCTCTGCCCAGCCGCCATGTGCCGCGCAGATCGGGTTGGGGTTGTAGCGCGACAGCCGTGCCGAGCACTGCGGGTGAGCGCAGTTGCGGTTGCTGGCGTACTGGTCGAGCGGTTTGCCGCCGTCCAGCGCCATCGCCCGCTCGACGCGACGCCGGGGGGTTGCACCTTGTCCTGTCACGCAGGCCTCCTCGAGAACGGCGGAATGCATCGACAGGGTCAAGGCCGACTGGTGGGAGGGACATACCCCCCAACTGGGAACGGGTAACCCGGTGCATCGATCCACCGCCAGCGGGTACGTCGGGGCCATGGCTACTGAAGATCTTGACGTCATCCGCGCCGCCTTGGCCGAGGCGACCTCCGTGGACGCCAGCCGCATCGAGCTCGAAGACGACGACGGTGCCGTGGTCCTGCGCGGAGCGGTCGCCACCGCGGAGCAGGCCTCGGCGGCCAGCCTCGTCGTCGAGGAGCACACCGACGTCGTGCGCAACCTGTTGTGGGTCGACCCCAACCTGCGGGAAACGGCCGGTGTTGGCGTTGACACGCCGGGCGTGGGAAACGGGACGGGTACGGCAGCTGCCGGGCCCGACGACCCGGAACGGGCAACCGAGAGAGCAACCGGCGAGATGGGCGGTGAAATCGTTACCGACGCGCAGGAGTCGTTGGACGAGAATGTGGCCTGGGACCCTCCGGACGAGCCGGTGATGGTGCCGAGTTCCGGCGAGGAACGTGGGGCGCTCGACCATCCGCTGAGCGACGTCGAGCCGGCCGACGCCGGTCCGCTGAGCGAGGAAGAGGCTGACGCGACGGCGCCTTCCCTGCCGGAGCTGTCACCCGAGGAGCTGGCTCGCAGTGCGCACCCCGACCACGACCAGGAGGAACACCACTGATGGACGCCGACAGGGCCCGTGCGCTGCTGACCGGGGAGCGCGACCGCTTGCGGCCGACGCTGGAGGCGGTCGAAGCCGACGTTGCCGCCCAGAACCAATCCGTCGCCGACGAGGCCAACTACGACCAGCATCCCGCCGATCAGGCCAGCAATACCTTCGAGCGGGCCAAGGACCAGGCCATCGGCGACTCGGTGGAGATCAGCCTCGCCGAGATCGACGCGGCGCTCCAGCGGATAGACGACGGCACGTACGGGCGCTGTGAGTTCGACGGCAAAGCCATTTCAGACGAGCGTCTCGAGGCCGTGCCCGCGACCCGCTACTGCGTGGACCATCAGCCCGAGGGGCCGGGCTGAGCCGCGCGGCGATGGTCACGCCGGGGCGGTAGGCCGCTGCTCGACCTTCGCCGCCTCGGTCGAACAGACGGGACAGATGGGCAGCGTCGCGTCGATGATGGCTGCGGGATCGCCATAGAACCAACGGGCACAGGTGCCGCAGTACGCCCAGCTATCCGACATGAAGCATTGCCTCTCCCTGGTTGCT
>JALZLF010000004.1 GCA_030858865.1 Actinomycetota bacterium
ACGCCCGCGCCGCCAAGGACAACATCGCCTCCATCCGGGTCCTGGAGAAATGTGGGTTCACCGTGTCGGGAGAGGATCGCGGCTTCGCCAACGCGCGCGACGCGGAGGTGGACGAGTTCATCTTCCGGCGAGACGCGTAGGCCAAACGGCCTCAGCGGCGCAGGGCGATGTACGCCCTGCGGCTGGCCACCCGCCCGTTGCCGCCGGCCCACGACAGCGCCGCGGTGTAGCGACCGGCCGGACGGGCGCGCCCACCGTCGCCACGGCCGTCCCAACGGAACGACTCCGCACCAGCCGGCTCGCCGCCGAAGTTCACGCTGCGCACGGCCGCACCCTCGTCATCGCGGATGGTTAGCCGCACCTGGCCGCGGGCGGTCAGCCGCCATGCGATGCGGGTCGTGTCCTCGCGGCCGTCGCCGTCGGGCGTGAACGGCGTCGGGCTCGCGGAGAAGGCGCCGATGGCGTCGGGGGACACGATCGAGCGTGTCATCCGGTAGCTGCCATCACCGAAGACGTCCAAGTAGCGCACCGCGGTGCTGCGAGCCGTGAAGACGAACAAGCGCGGGTTGTAGTCGGCCTCCAGCGTGTCCTCACGCAGGATCGGCTGCGAGAAGTCGGTGACGTCGGTGGTGGAAGGCCCGAAGCCGAACAGCTCGACGTATTCCGAGACTGGACTGATCCCGCGGACCCGGGCCCGCAACGTCTCACCCTCGCGCAGCCGGAAGCGCAACACGTCGTCGGGATCCAGAACGGGGTCGACCTCGTCGGCGTACCGCGGTGGCCTGCCGGCCACGCCGCGCACGTTGTCGTCGCGGGCGAGCACGTACAGGTGCAAGGGCAACCGGCGGGTGGCACTGCCGTCCGGAAAGCGCATCGTCAGCGCGACGATCGAACCGCCACGCGTCGAGCGCAACGCCGTTGCGGCCTCACCGCGGCCTCCGGTGTCGGCGGAACTGGGGGTCGCCGAGCTGCGGGCCGGCGACTCGAAGACGATCCGCGCCCCCTCGACGGGTCGCCCCCTGCCGTTGGTGAGCACGGCCGCCAGCCCAGCCGAGGTTCGGGCACTGAGCAGGTCACGAGTAGGCGCGATCACGCGCGTTGAGGTCCGCCAGGTGGCCAGCAGTCGGTCGGGATCGAGGCTGGCCGCCGCGGCCTCGGGCGCGCTGGGCAGCCCGTGACCCGTGCGCAGGTCCACCCCGTCGCCGGTGCCGTTGACCTCGCCGGCGGTGCCGAGCAACCACTGGCGCAGCAGCCGCAGCCGCGCCGCTGGCCCGGCTCCGCGCAGCTGGCCGCCGTGCTGCTCGAACAACAGCGCCGCCAGACCGGCCACGTGTGGTGCGGCGAACGACGTGCCGGTCAGGCAGCGACTGAAGCCGGCGTCCGGGCAGTCCTCGTAGATGGCTGGGGACACCGATCCTGCCCGCAGCACCGGAATGGACTGGCCGGGAGCGGCGATGTCAACCTTGCCGAAGGACGAGAAGGACGCCGGCCGCAGGCCGCTCGAGGAGCGCCGCAGCGCCCCGACGGAGACCGCGCCTGGGCAGGCCGCCGGATAGTTGGGGATCCGGTCACCGGCGTTGCCTGACGCCACCACGACCAGGACACCCGACCGCGCGGCCGCGGCCACGGCGTCGCACAGGGTGGTGGAGTATCCGGGTCCGCCCAGCGACATGTTGATGATGTCGGCCTCGGCCCGGCCGGCCGCCCAGCGAATGCCCGCGGCGATGGTGCTGTCACTGCCGCCGCAGCCCTCGAAGCTCGGATCGTTTTCCAGGACCTTGCCGCGCACGATCGTGGCCTGCGGCGCCACACCGGCCACGGGCGCACCGTCGTCACGTGCCGCGGCCACCACGCCCGCGACGGCAGTGCCATGACCGCAGTTGTCGGTGTCGTCGCCGTAGCGCCCGAAGACTCTTCCGGCCGTGACTCGCGGGGCCAGCTGTCGCTGATCGCGCTGCACACCCGTGTCCAGGACCGCGACGCGCACGCCGGCACCGGTGACGCCCGGACCTCCCGGCGTGGCGTCCCAGACCTGATCAGCCTTGACGGCACGCACACCCCAACCAGCCTCGGCCAAGGCCTGGCGGCGATAGTTGGGCTCGGCGTAGCGCACCGCTGGATCGGCCTCCAGACGTCGGGCCACCGATCGTTCCTGCCCTTGTGGGACGGCGAGGCGGGTGACGCCGGCTGTGGAGCGGCCGATCACCTCGGCGCCGACGCGGTCCACAACCGCTTGTCGACGGGCCGAGCTGCGATCGAAGCGCACCAGCACTTGACCCGGGATGACCGCGGGCTGGAACCGGCTGGCAGCCACGGCGCTGGCGCGGGTCGTTGCCGGCGAGGGCCTGGCGATCACCGAGGCCGAAGCAGGAGCGACCGGCGCCGCCGTGGCCGCGGGGGCACCGGCGGCGATGGCTGCGGTGAGCGCGCAGGCAAGCAGCGCGCCGAGGCGACGATGACAACCGCGTGCCTTCACTGCCCACTCCTCCTGTGACCGATCGCGCCACGTCGTAGTCCCAAGCGACGTTCTCACGATTGTGCGACCGGCGGCACGAGATCGTCAACGCACCCTTCGGCCAGTACCGCCCAACCTTGACCTATCGTGCAGCCATGGTCGCAACCGTGTACGCCTCCCGCATCGCGCGGCTTCCGGTGCTCGATCCCGACGGGGCCACGTTCGGTCGCGTCGACGACGTCATCGTCGGCGCGCCGATCGGCGGGCACGGGCCGCCCGTCATCGGTTTCGTCATCGCCGTACCGGGCCGCCGAATCTTCGTCTCCGCCGGCCGTGTCGTGTCGCTGGACCCCGACGGCCTGCGTTTGCGTTCCTCTGATCTGAACCTGCGTCGCTTCGCGCCGCGACCTTCCGAGGTGTCGCTGCTGCACGACCTGATCGACCGGCCCGTCCCCGGTCGCGACAGTGTCGTCAACGACGTCGGCATCCGGGAAGCCAGCGGCCGGCTTCGCGGCTGGGAGGTTGCGGTCGTCGACCTGGCGGCATCCGGCCGGCGCCTGTTGGGCGGGCGGCGTCGTGACCGTCGCACCGAGTCCTGGGAGCAGGTCCGCCCGCTGTTCGCGAAGGCCTCGGACGTCTACGGCGACCTGCGTGACCTGCACCCCCGAGACATCGCCGAGCAACTGCAGGACCTGCCCGCACCAGAGCGCACCACGGCCGCGGCGACGCTGGACGACGATCAGCTCGCCGAGGTCATGGAGGAGCTGCCCGAGGAGGTGCAGGCCGAGCTGCTCGACGAGCTCGGCCTCGAGCGCGCCGCCGACGTGCTGGAGGCGATGGAACCCGACGACGCGGCGGACCTGCTCGGCGAGCTGGAGGGCAGCCGCCGAGGTGAGCTGCTGGCGGCCATGGAGCCCGACGAGGCCGCTCCCCTGCGACGCCTGCTGCGCTACGCCAACAACACCGCCGGCGGGCTGATGACGCCAGAACCGGTACTGCTGCCGTCACAGGCGACGGTCGCCGAGGCCCTGGCGCTGCTGCGGGAACCCGACCTGACCCCGGCCCTGGCGTCACAGCTGTTCGTGGTTGACCCGCCGCTGGAGACACCCACCGGGACCTTCCGGGGTGTCTGCCACATCCAGCGCCTGCTGCGGGAGCCGCCCAGCGTGCGTGTGTTGGACTGCGTCGACTCCCAGCCCGAGGCGGTGGCACCGGATCTGGACGAGTGGCAGGTCGCCGAGCGGCTCGCCGCGTACAACCTGCTGGCCCTGCCCGTCGTGGACGCTGCCGGCCGGCTGGTGGGTGCGGTCACGGTCGACGACGTGCTCGACCGGGTGCTGCCCGAAGACTGGCGGGCGCACCGTTGAGCCGGCGACCCGGAGACCTGACTCGTCCGCGAGGCGGCACCCGCTTCGGTGTCCACTACGACCCGGACGCCTTCGGCCGCTTCTCGGAAGCCATCGCGCAGTTTCTGGGCACCGCTCGCTACCTGGTCGCCCAGACCGTCGTGGTGGTGGTCTGGATCTTCGTCAACGTCCTGGCGGTGCGACTGCGTTGGGATCCCTACCCCTTCATCCTGCTCAACTTGTTCTTCTCGACGCAGGCCAGCTACGCCGCGCCCCTGATCCTGCTGGCCCAGAACCGCCAGGCCGAGCGCGACCGCGCGCAGATCGAACGCGACCGGGAGGTCACCGCCCGGACGTTGGCCGACACCGATTTTCTCGCCCGTGAGATCACCTCGGTACGCCTGGCTGTCGCGCAGCTGGTTACCGAGCGCGACCTGACGCGGGAGCTGGGACGGTTGACGGCCGAGCTCGAAGCCCTACGCGACGCGGTGGCCGAGGCGGCACCCGGACAGCGACACACAGGGCCCGAGTCCCACCAGGAGTAACATTGATCCGGCAGCGACGTGGGAATGTTCGGTCTGAGCCCTTGCGGACGGGCTGCCCTGCCCGCGAGGATGCGCACAAGGTCCCCGGAAGGTCCGACGACACGAGGGAGCAAGATGGCCAAGCTGCAGTTCGACGGAGTGTACAAGCGCTACCCCGATGGCACCGAGGCCGTCAAGGACCTGACCCTGGATATCGATGACGGCGAGTTCGTCATCCTCGTCGGACCCTCCGGGTGCGGGAAGTCCACGGCGCTGCGGATGGTCGCCGGCCTCGAGGAGATCTCCGACGGCAAGATGATCATCGGTGACCAGGTCGTCAACAACATGACGCCCAAGGAACGCGACATCGCGATGGTGTTCCAGAGCTACGCGCTGTACCCGCACATGACGGTGGCCGACAACATGGGGTTCGCCCTGAAGCTGGCCAAGGTGCCCAAGGCCGAGATCAGCAAGCGGGTCAAGGAAGCCGGCGAGACCCTCGGGCTCACCGAATACCTGGAGCGCAAGCCCAAGGCCCTTTCGGGTGGCCAGCGCCAGCGCGTGGCGATGGGCCGCGCCATCGTGCGTGAGCCCAAGGCGTTCCTGATGGACGAGCCCCTGTCCAACCTCGATGCCAAGCTGCGCGTGCAGATGCGCGCGGAGATCGCCGAGCTGCAGCAGCGGATGGGCGTCACCACGTTGTACGTGACGCACGATCAGGTCGAGGCCATGACCATGGGTGACCGCGTCGCGGTGCTCAAGCGCGGTGAGCTGATGCAGGTGGACTCCCCTCAGGAGCTGTACGACAACCCTGACAACCTGTTCGTCGCCGGTTTCATCGGTTCGCCCGCCATGAACCTCGCCGAGGGGACGCTGGAAAGTGGGGATGGCGGAGGAGTGGCCTTGAAGATGGGAACCACCGTCGAGTTGCGGGTGCCCGACGAGGCGATGGACCGTTATCCCAGGGTCCGCGACTACATCGGCAAGAAGGTGGCCGTGGGCATGCGGCCCGAGCACTTCTTCCGCCCGGACGGGTCGGTGCCGGAGGACCTGCAGCTGCCGCAGCGCAACGTGACGCTGGTGGAGGCTCTCGGGTCAGAGCTCATCGTCCACTTCGGCATGAGCGCCCCGCCCATCGTCACCGAGGACATGCGCGAGGCCGTCGACGACGCCGAGGCGTTCGCCGAGATGCAGCGCGCCGCCGAGTCCGGCGGACAGGTCTTCACCGCCCGCATGGAGCCGCGCAACGCGCCCAAGGTCGGGGAGAAGATCGACGTGGCGTTCAAGACCGAGAACCTGCACTTCTTCGACATGGAGAACGGCGCGCCGCTGCGCTGACGCAAGCTCGCGCACCGGACTGAGGGCACTCCAGACGGTGCGCGCCGTGGTGGTGGGGTCCTTGGTGGCGGACCTCGCCTTCCACGTGCCCAAGCGTCCGGGTCCCGGCGAGGTGATCGTCACCACCGAGTTCGGCACCTTTCGGGGCGGTAAGGGTTACAACCAGGCCGTGGCCCTGGCCCGCCTCGGCGCCGAGGTGACGATGGGCGGTGCGGTGGGCCACGACGCCTACGGCGACGGCTTCCTCAAGGCCTTGGAACTCGAAGGCATCGACGCCGGGCGGGTGGTGCAGCTGCGGGGTGTCGGGACGGCGGTTGCCGTGCCGCTGATTACGCCCGACGGCGAGGTCGGGTTCGTGCAGTACCCCGGCGCCAACCATCAGCTGTCG
>JALZLF010000059.1 GCA_030858865.1 Actinomycetota bacterium
AGGCGCAGGCCTGCTCGACGACGAAGGTGTCGACCCGCAGGCGCAGCAGGGCGTACAGCGTGGCGGTGTCGAGCTCGTCGAACCGTGCTCGATGGACCACCGTCACCGAAACAGCTGGCCGAACGCCGCGCCGAGGCGGCGGTACCACGGCACAGAGTCGCTGGCCAGGGTCGCCCGTCCGTCCAGTTCCAGGCGTTCGCCGTCCCCCTGGGGACGGGCGACCACGTAGGGGATCTCGCCGGGCCGCACCATGCCGAGCTGCTCGCGGGCCAGCAGCTCGATCTGGAGGGGATCCCGCAGCCGCTCGCGGCGGCGTTCCAGCTCGTCGACACGCTCGACAAGCAGCTCGCGCTGGGCACTCAGCTCGTCGGCGCGGTCGGCGGCGGACGTCAGGCTGCGCACCGGAGCGACCAGCGTGATGGCCAGCACCGCGATCAGTACGAAGAGCCCGACGACGTAGGGGCGGTCCCCGGACGTCGCCTGCCGTAGGCCGCCGACAGAACGGCTGCTCGCCCTGCGAAGCTCGGCCGCGCGACGGCTGGGCGCGGTCATGACGTCGCCGACCTCAACGCACGGGGGAAGGCTCGGGCCCCGGCGTAACGCGCCGCGTCGCCGAGGCGCTCCTCGATGCGCAGCAACTGGTTGTACTTCGCCACGCGGTCGCTGCGGGCCGGCGCCCCCGTCTTGATCTGCCCCGCGTTGGTCGCCACCACCAGGTCGGCGATGGTGGTGTCCTCGGTTTCGCCGGAGCGGTGGCTGACCACGCAGGTCCAACCCGCCCGGTGAGCGAGGTCCATGGTGTCCAGAGTCTCGGTCAAGGTGCCGAT
Organism: Actinomycetota bacterium; assembly: GCA_030858865.1. Taxonomy (GTDB): domain Bacteria; phylum Actinomycetota; class Nitriliruptoria; order Euzebyales; family Egibacteraceae; genus JACCTL01. Next base: position 828 of record JALZLF010000059.1, read on the forward strand.
CTGGTTGACCTTGACCAGGACGCTGTTGGCCGAGCCCTCGGCGATTCCCCGCCGCACCCGTTCGACGTTGGTGACCAACAGGTCGTCGCCGACCAGCTGGCAGCGCTCGCCCAGACGGCGGGTCAACGCCGCCCAGCCCTCCCAGTCCTGTTCGGCCATGCCGTCCTCGATCGACACGATCGGGTAGCGCTCGGCCAAGTCGACGAGCAGGTCGATCATCTCGGCGGAGGACAGGGTGCGGTCCTCGCCCTCCAGCCGGTAGGCGCCGTCGGCGTGGAACTCCGTCGCGGCGACGTCCAGCGCCAGGGCGATGTCGGTGCCTGGGGTGTAGCCGGCACGCTGGATCGCCTCGGTGATCAGGTCCAAGGCGGTGCTGTTGGACTCCAGGTCCGGCGCGAACCCGCCCTCGTCGCCGAGGCCGGTAGCCAGCTTCCGCTCGCTGAGCACCTTCTTGAGCGCGTGGTAGGTCTCGGCTCCCATCCGCACGGCCTCGGCGAACGAGGGGGCGCCCAGTGGCACGACCATGAACTCCTGAAAGTCGACGTTGGACTCCGCGTGCGCGCCCCCGTTGACGATGTTCATCATCGGCACGGGCAGCAGGTGGGCGTTGGGCCCGCCCAGGTAGGCGTACAGCGGCAACCCGCACGACGACGCGGCGGCCCGCGCCACCGCCAGGCTGACGCCGAGCAGGGCGTTGGCGCCGAGGCCGGACTTGTCGTCAGTGCCGTCCAGCCTCAGCAGCAGGCCGTCGACTGCCCGCTGGTCGGTGGCGTCGCGGCCGAGCAGCTCCGGGCCGATAACGTCGGTTACGTTGGCCACCACGGTGCGCACACCCTTGCCGCCGTAGCGCTGATCGCCGTCTCGCAGCTCCACGGCCTCGAAGGCCCCGGTGGAGGCGCCGCTTGGGACCAGCGCCCGTCCGAAGGCCCCGTCGACCAGGCCGCAGTCAACCTCGACGGTGGGGTTGCCGCGCGAGTCCAGCAGCTCGCGGGCGGTCAGGCTCTCGATCTCCACTGCAGGGTCACTCCTGGGGAAGGTGAACTAACTGTAGGCGACCGTGCTGGCATTGCCCAACAGGAGCCGCCAGAGGTCAGGTGCGGTCAGGCTCCGGCGCGGCGACGTGCTCGCGGGCCTTGGCCGCGTCCCACAGGCGCAGCCAGCCGGCGCGGTCTAGCTCGGCCAGTGGGCGGTCGGCGGTGGCGACCACCGCCTCGAAGCGTTCGCGGAAGCGGCGGGCCGAGCCGCGCAGCGCCATCTCGGGGTCGAGTCCGTGGCGGCGGGCGAGTCCGACGACACTCATCAGCAGGTCGCCGATCTCGCGCTCACGTTCGGTGTCGTTGCCCGCGGCGGTGAACTCTTCGAGCTCGAGGCGGATGCGGTCGGCGGCTTCGGCGTCGAGGTCCCAGTCGAACCCGAGGCCGGCGGCGCGCGACTGCAGCTTCTCGACGTAGGCCAACGCCGGCTGCGCCGCCGGCACGCCGTCGAACGGCCCTGAGCGCTCCGGCTTCTCGGCCGCCTTGAGCTGCTCCCAGTTGGCGACGACGTCGGCTGACCCGGCCACCTGCGTGTCGCCGAACACGTGCGGGTGGCGGCGCACCAGCTTGGCGATGATGTCCGCGGCGACGTCGTCGATGTCGAAGGACTGCGCTGCCTCGGAGTCCTTCGAGGCCAGCTGGGCGTGGAACACCACCTGCAGCAGGACGTCGCCGAGCTCCTCGCGGATGGCGTCGCGGTCGCCGGACTCGATGGCCTCCAGCAGCTCGTAGACCTCCTCGACCGCATACCGGGCGAGGCTGCGGTGATCCTGCTCGCGGTCCCACGGGCAGCCGCCGGGAGCAAGCAGCCGCTGCTCGATCCGCACCAGCTCGAGCAGTCGGGTACCCGGCGGCCGAACTCCGAAGTAGACGACTTCCACTTCGACGCCGGCTCGCGCCGCCTCCATCCCAAGCGTGCGGGTGAAGCCGTCGTCGTCGCCCGTGCCGAACAGGTAGACGACCTCACCCTCGGCCCTCACCCGGTCGACGATGCTGGTGGCCTTCGCCTTGTCGGCCGGCGTCAGCCCCGACAGCAGGTCAGCACGACTCAGCGCCCCGGCGCCGGCGTCTTCGACGACCTCGTAGCGCAGCTCGGCCATGGCCAGGTGCGCTACGAACGGATGGTCGGCGGTGCCCAACAGCACCAGGTCCGACGACATCAGCGCCGACCAGGCGTGCAGCGGCAGCAGACCGGGCAGCTCGTCGGCGGTGTCGACGAGGACCAGCCGCACCACCGGCTACTCCGAGGTCTGCTCGGACGGCAGCGCCTCGGACGGCACGGCCTCGGACGGTGCCGCTGCCGGCTCAGAACCACCGGCCTCGCTGGCAGCGCCGAGCGGCTCCTCGGGGGTTACCGTTCCGGTCTCGGGGTCCCAGGTGCCGAAGCGGGGGTTGACATCGACCTCGGCCTCCCGCGCCCGCTCCATCAGCGCCTGCTGCAGCCCTTCGTTCTGGGTGCTCTGGGCCAGCTCGGTCTCGATCTCCTCGCGGGACTCCTCCAACGTCTGGGCCGGGGACTTGCCGGTCACCTGGATGACGTGGAACCCGAACTGGGTCTTGACCGGCCCGACGATCTCGCCCTCCTCGGCACCGAAGACGGCTTCCTCGAACGCCGGGACGGTCTGGCCGCTGGTGACCTCGCCGAGCTCGCCGCCATTTTCCTTGCTCCCGGGGTCGGTCGAGTTCTCCTGCGCCAGCTCGGCGAAGTCGGCGCCATCGTCGAGCTGCTGCTTGATCTTCTCCGCCTCGGCCCTGCCCTTGACGAGGATGTGGCGGGCGTCGGCCCGCTCGCCGAAGCGGGCGTCCTTGTTCTGCTGGTAGAAGTCCTCGACCTGCGCGTCGGTGACCTCGTCGCCGGCGCCGACCTCCTCGGCGATCTTGGTCTGCAGCACCTGCTGGCGCAGCTGGTCGTCGACCTGATCCTCGCTCAGCCCCGCCTGTTCGACGGCCTGCTGGAACTGCTCCTCGCCGCCGAGCTGCTCGATCACCGACTCGCGTTCCTCGTCCAGCTCCGCCTGGGTGGCCTCGATGCCCAGCTCGTCGGCCCACTGCCCGACGATCTCGGCCAGGATGAGCTGAGACAGGATCTGGGACTGCACCTGGGACTCAAACTGGCCGGACTCGTCGCCCTGCAGCTGCTGGGCCACCTGTGGATTGGCCTTGGCCTGCTCGAAACGCTGCTCCACCGTGGTGATGGGGATGCTCTCGCCGCCGACCGTGGCGGCGGCTTCGGGGCTGCCGGTGCCCGTCACCGTGCTGCAGGCCGTCAGGGCGACGACGGCCACCGCGGACAGCAGCAACCTCGCTGCTGGAAGGCGGCGGTCGTCGAAGTCGGGGCGGCGGCGGGCACGGACCCGGAGAGTGCGCAATGGAAACCATCCTTGAGGTGGGAAGGCGCCCAGTCTAGATCAGCGCCCGGCCGCCGACCGCGCCGAGGGCCTGCGCTGATTGGACAGGATGGCGTTCAACGACCGGGCCACGTGGCTGACCAGCTCACCGCCGCCACCCGCCCGCGAGCCGTGCGGAACGGGGATCTCCAGCGCGGACGCCGAGGCGTTGTAGACCGCGCCGGGGTACTCGCGAGCCAGCCGTAGCTCCTGCCAGTCCGCCAAGGTCACCGGCACGGCACGCACGGTTCGTCGCGGGGTCGTGGTGAGCTCACGGATGCCCCAGCGCCGGATCGCCGCTCGGAGCGCGGCGACTGACAGCAGCCGGTCGGCGGGATCGGGGAGGCGGCCGTAGCGGTCGACCAGCTCGTTTCGCACCGCGCGTACCCCGCCGGCGTCACGCACCGCGGCGATCTTGCGGTAGGCCTCAAGGCGCAGCGCCTCGTCGGCGATGTAGTCGGTCGGCAGGTGCGCGTCCACGGGCAGGTCGATCTTGACCTCGACCTCCGGCTGCAAGGTGTGCGCGGGAGCCGTGCCGGTGCGCAGCTCCGCGACGGCCTGCGCCATCAGCTTGGCGTACTCGTCGAAGCCGACGCTGGCGACATGGCCGGACTGGTCACCGCCGAGCACGTTGCCCGCTCCGCGGATCTCCAGGTCCCGCAGCGCGATCGACAGGCCCGAGCCCAGACCCGTGAACGTCGAGATGGTCTCCAGGCGCTTGTAGGCCTCTTCGGTCATCGAGCTGTACTCGGGATAGAACAGGTAGGCGTACCCGCGCGCGGTGGACCGTCCGACCCGCCCGCGCAGCTGGTACAGCTGCGCCAGCCCAAGCAGGTCGGCGCGCTCGACGACCAGCGTGTTGGCGTTGGGCACGTCCAGGCCCGACTCGATGATGGTGGTGCACACGAGGACGTCGAACTCGCGCTGCCAGAACCGCACCATCGTGCGCTCAAGCGCAGCCTCGTCCATCTGGCCGTGGGCGAACGCCACACGCGCGCCGGGCACCAGCTCGCGCACGCGCTCTGCGGCGGCCGAGATCGTCTGGATCTGGTTGTGCACCCAGAAGACCTGTCCCTCACGCAGCAGCTCGCGGCGCACGGCCAGCGCGGCCATGGCCTCGTCGAAACCGCCGACATGGGTGACGACCGGCTGGCGTTCCTCGGGCGGGGTGTCGATCGTCGACAGATCACGGATGCCGGTGATGGCCATCTCCATGGTGCGCGGGATCGGCGTCGCCGTCATGGTCAGCACGTCCACGCTGGTGCGCAGCTGCTTGAGCCGCTCCTTGTGGCCCACGCCGAAGCGTTGCTCCTCGTCGACCACGACCAGACCGAGATCCTTGAACGACACGTCGGCGCCGAACAGCCGGTGGGTGCCGATGACCAGGTCGACGGTGCCCGCGGCCAGCCCGTCGACGATCGACTTCTGCTGCGACGGCGTGGCGAACCTCGACAGCACCGCGACCTTGACGGGGAAGCCGGCGAAGCGCTCGGTGAAGGTCTCGCCGTGCTGCTGGGCCAGCAGCGTGGTCGGCACCACGACCGCGACCTGGCGGCCGTCGAACACCGCCTTGGCCGCGGCGCGCACCGCGATCTCGGTCTTGCCGAAGCCCACGTCACCACAGATCAGGCGGTCCATGGGCAGCGGGGCCTCCATGTCGGCCTTGACCTCGTCGATCGCCGAAACCTGGTCGGGCGTCTCGGTGTAGGGAAAGGCCGTCTCCAGCTCCTGCTGCCAGGCGCTGTCCAGCGCGAAGGCGTGGCCGGGGGCGTGCATGCGCGCCTGGTACAGGCGGATCAGCTCGCTGGCCA
>JALZLF010000075.1 GCA_030858865.1 Actinomycetota bacterium
GTGCTGCTGCCTGACGGCGAGGCCGGGGCCGAGGCGCTCGGTGCGCACCAGTTCACGCGTCGCGGCGGCGTCAGCTACCACCATCGTGAGCTCAGCAGTGGCGGGAGCGGCGACGTCCTGGAGCGTCTCGGCGGGATGTACGTCACGCCTGGCCTGTTCGAGACGCTGGCCGGCATGGAGCGGGAGAAGGACCTGATCGAGCGCCGCGTCATCCTCCCGCTGGCGCGCGCCGAGCAGGCGGACCGCCACGGGGTACGCCCACCGCGCGCCATCATCCTGTTCGGCCCGCCCGGGACGGGCAAGACGACCTTCGCCAAGGGCGTCGCCTCGCGGCTGCGGTGGCCATTCGTGGAGCTGTTCCCGAGCCACCTGGCGGTCGGTGGCGGGCAGGCCGCGGCACTGCGGGAGTTCTTCGCCAGCATCGTCGAGGTCAACGAGGTGGTGCTGTTCATCGACGAGGTCGAGGAGATCGCCGCGACACGCGATGGCCGATTGGTGACGCACACTGTCACCAACGAGTTGCTCAAGCTGATCCCGGTATTCAGGGATCGCCCCCGCCACCTTCTTGTCTGCGCGACGAACTCGATTCACAGCCTCGATCCAGCGTTCATCCGCCCCGGACGCTTCGACTACGTGTTGCCGGTGGGCCCGCCGGACGAGGCCGCCCGAGCGGCGATGTGGCGCAGCTACGTGCGCCAAATCACCGACGCCGAAATCGACATCGATCGTCTGGTGGAGGCTACGCAGTTGTTCACCCCCGCTGACATTGATTTCGCAGCGCGCAAGGCCGCGCAAGCGGCCTTCGAACGCGACGTATTCGGCGACGAAGCGACGGAGTGCAGCCTGGCCCCGGGTTCCGCGCGCGCTACCAGCAACGACTTCCTTCGCGCCATCGCGGATACGCGGCCGACGCTGACCCGCGCGATCGTCCACGAGTTCGAGACTGACATCGAGACCTACGCCCGCATGTAGGGCGGCGCCACCGCTCAAGGGTTATCTCCGAAAAATGCGGACATACACGATGCGCAGCGGGTCCCCACCTCGGCGCGTGGCACGCTGTGCAGCGACGGGGCTCGAACACGCACGGCTAGGAGGTGAGGATGCGCGTGCTGGTCGTGGAGGACGAGGAGAAAATGCGCGGCGCGCTGCAGCGCGGTTTGCGCGCGGCTGGCTACGCCGTTGATGGGGTGGCGGACGGGGAAGAAGCTCTCGCAACGGCGGTCGGGGAGGACTACGACGCACTCGTGCTCGACATCCTGCTGCCTGGGATTGATGGCTTCGAAGTTTGCCGCGCACTGCGCAAGGCCGATGTCTGGACTCCGGTGCTGCTCTTGACGGCGCTCGGGGATGTCGAGGACCGGATCACCGGATTGGACGCTGGCGCCGACGACTACCTCACCAAACCTTTCGCCTTCGACGAGTTGCTGTCGCGCCTGCGCGCGCTTATCCGCCGAGGGCGCCCACCTCGCCCTACCGCTTTGGCATGCGGCCCGCTGACATTGAATCCCGCCACGCGCGTGGTGGCATGGGATGGCGTGGAGATCGACCTGTCCAGCCGCGAATTCGCGCTGCTCGAGTACCTGATGATGCATTGCGGGGAAGTCGTACAGCGCGCAACGATCCGCCGGCATGTCTGGGGTGCGCAGGCGGATGAGGAGTCGTCCAACATCATCGACGCATACGTGAAGAACCTGCGTGACAAGATCGATCGGCGCTTCGATGCCGCCGTGATCGAAACCGTCAGGGGAGTCGGCTACAGGTTGCGCCATCCACGCCCGTATGACGACGCGGATGAGCGGCCATGACGGTCCGTCAATCGCGGCCGCCTGCGGACCGCTGGGGGAGAAGGGCGCGACTCTTCGGGACTGTGATGTGAACGCCCCGTGGCGCGGCCTGTCCACCAGTGTCCGCGTCGCCGCCATGACCAGCTCGATGTTCCTCCTGCTCATGCTGGTAGGCGGTGGCCTGGTGTTCCGGGAGTTTCGCGCGAACCTGCGTGACGACATCGATCGCCGCCTCGTGGAGATCGCGAGCGCCGAAGCCAAGGCGGTCGACAGCGCCTCCGGCGGCACCGGACTCGGCGAACGCCTGCTCGCGGACGTGGAGCCGACTGGTGATGGCGCCCTTGTGCCGAGCGACTTCGAGGCGCAGATCTTGGCGGAAGATGGAACGGTGCTGGCAGCGACGGAAGGTCTCGCCGCGGCTGATGCCCTGGTGGGCGGCGGACGTTTGGTGCGGGTGGCGACGGGCGTGCCTGTCTTTGGTGATGCCGTGGTCAGTGGCGAAAGGTTGCGCTTCGTCGGCATCACCGTCGCCGATGGGTCGGGCCGCATCGTCGCGGTGAGCGCGCCGATCACAGGACTGGTCGAAGCGGAGCGCGCGCTGTTGGCCGTGCTCGGACCCGTCGCCGTTGCCGGCAGCGCCTTCGCATGGGTCGCCGGTGCATGGATCAGCCGCCGCGCGCTGACGCCGCTCGCGCGGATGGCAGCGGAGGCGGGTGGCATCGGGGCCTACGACCTTTCTCAGCGCCTGCCGGTACCGCCCCGTCGCGACGAGATCCGACAGCTCGCGTCGACCTTGAACCGCATGCTCGAGCGAGTCGAAGCTGCTGTGCAGCGGGAGCGTGACTTCACCTCGGAAGCGAGTCACGAGTTGCGAACGCCGCTCGCCATCTTGCGTGTGGAGGTGGAGTTGGCGCGCGCCGCGGTGTCCGAGCCGGCAGCGCGCGAGGGGCTCGACAGTGCTCTGGAGGAGATCGACCGCCTCACGGCGGTGGTTGAGGACCTCCTGCTGTTGGCGCGCGCAGACGCGGCGGCGCTCGACCGCCGCCAGGTGGTGGACCTTGGCACAGTGGCATCAGCCGCAGTCGCGCGTTTCAACACTGTCGCCACGCTGCGAGGCGTGACGCTTAATCCCAGCGGTGAGGCAACAATCAGTGGCGACGGACCGGCCGTTGAACGGGCGCTGAGCAACCTGTTGGACAATGCGCTGCGGCACACTCCGCGAGGTGGTGAGGTGAGCATCACAGTGGAGCCAAATGCTCATGGCGCGACCCTGGTCGTGCGGGACACCGGATCAGGCGTCGCCCCGGAAACGCTTACGACCCTGTTCGATCGCTACACCCGGGGGACCCCCCGTCCTGGGTCCGCCGGTCTCGGCCTGTCGATTGTGGCAGCCGTCGCCGCGTCTCATGGTGGTGGCGTCACCGCCCGGAACTTGACGAATGGTGGTCTTGAGATCGTCGTCGAACTGGTCGGGGAAACCTGATGCGGGAACCGCGATGTCATGAAGCCGATAACGGCACGAGCGTGGGGCTCGCCAGCGTCAGGCAGCTCATCGTCGATAGCGACGATCAGGTCCCGAACCCTTCCCAGCTCGACCTTCTGACGCGCCCGAGCGCGGCGACCTCATGACGCCAGCGCCCGTGCGGCAGATCCGCACCGCGGACGACGCTTAGCCGACGTAGAGCCGCCCCACCGCGGCGACGACCCTTTGGCAAGTGGCTTGCGTTCAGCGTGCGCGGCTCGCCGCATCGGACATTCAACGACGTTGCACGGCGCCGACATGAATGGGTGGTAAGAGGCGGTGGATCTATGACCCGATTCGAGTTGATCTCACGGCCTCGGTTTCTCGCGCGGTTCGCTCCTGACGTGCAGGTGGTCCCTCATGCAGTCTTCGTCGACCCCGAGGTCGCGTCGGTCGGCCTCACTGAAGCACAGGCTCGTGCGGCCGGACATCGCGTCGCCGTGGGACGTCAGGAGTTCGCCGGGGTGGCCAAAGCAAGGGCGATCGGCGGGACAGCAGTTTCATTCAGTTCGTCGCCGACGCAGACACTGATCGTGTGCTCGGTTGCCACATTGTCGGATCCGACGCTGGCAACCTGATCCACGAAGAGGTCATCTCGATGGTCGTCGATGCTCCCTACAGCGCCATCGGACGTGCCATCCACATCCATCCGACGTTGGCCGAAGGTATCAGCTCGGCCGCGGGGGGCATTCACCGGCCGTCAGGTGACTGATCCCGGGCCGCGCGGTGCCGCCTCCGCCTGGAGCTCTTGCGCAGCGACCTCGTCGCCTCCCGCGCCGGAGTGGTCGGGATCCGCAGCCGTGCCAGCCCGACGGCCTCGGGCGTCGTCGCGGTAGCCCTTGCTCGTGTCCCGATCGTGGAGGGAGTAAGCGATCGCGGCCACGATCGTCGCGACGAGCATGAAGCCGGACACCAGCGGCTGACTCCCGATCATGGTGGTCAGCCGCGAGGAAACGTCCTCCACACTCGTAACCAGGGCCCCGCCTGCGCGACGACCCCCTTGCGGAACGAGCACGGTGGCCCAGTAGAAGACGATGTAGCCGCCGGCGGCCACCAATAGCCCGCCAGCCATCCGTGTGGTGTAGCGGGCCATGCCCCGGACACGCCGCACAAATGCCTGCTTGCCCAGCGCCAGTGCGACGGTCACGGCGAGGAGCGGCAGCGCCATCCCGGCCGCGTAGGTGGCGAACAAACCGACCCCCGCTCCCAGGGTGTCCTGGGTGCCTGCCCCGCCGATCACGACGAGGAACACCGGTAGCGTGCACGACAACGAGGCGACGGCGTAGGAAACGCCGAACAGCGCCGTGGCCACCGGGCCGTTGCCGGAGACTGCATGCGTGGGGCCGGGCAGCCGCACGGCCCACGAGCGGCCGGTCAGCATGATGGCACCGCCTACGGCCAGCGCGATGCCGACCAGCAGCGCCGCCCAGGGGATCGCGCCGGTGATCCAGCGCGCGCCAGCGGTGAGTGCCAGGCCAGCGGCGCCGAAGACCATCACGAAGCCGACCGACACGGTCAGGCCGACGCGCAAGGCTCGGCCGACCGCCGCGGGTCCGTGGTCCTCGTCATCGGTTCCGATGAGGAACGAGAGGTAGGCCGGCAGCATGGCGAAGCCGCACGGATTGACACTGGCGACCAGACCGGCGGTGAACGCGAGGGCGAACGGGGCTTGCATCAGGATCCCTCGATGCCGAACGCCTTCGCGATCAGCTGCTGGAGCTGCTTCCGCGACAAGGCACCGGTGTGTGTGTCGACCACGACGCCGGATTCGTCGATGAGCACCGTCGTCGGCATCCCGAAGCCGCCGAACGCGCTGAACAGCTCACCGGTCGGATCGCGACCCAGCTCGTACGTGGCTCCGGTAACCCGGACGACGCCGAAGGCGTCGTGGGGATCGTCCTGAAGGTTGAGACCCACGAAGGCGACCCGATCACCAAGGTCCCGATGCACAGGCTGGAAGGCCGCGCTCATCTCGGCCACGCAGGGAGGGCACCACGACGCCCAGAAGTTGACCACCAGGGGGGTGCCGGCCCAGTCGCCGAGGCGCACGATGCGACCGTCGAAGTGTTCGAAGGTGATGTCCAGCGCCTCCGGATGCTCGGCTGACGCAGCGGTGGCATCCGGCCTTTCGACGCCCGTGCTGCCGAACGGCCCAATTACTGCCGCACCACCAGCCGCCGCCGCGGTCACGGCAGCGACGGCCAGGGCAGCGACGATCCTGCGCCTCATGAGTTCACCACCCGTGTCTCCGGGCGGAACGCGAACTGGACGAACCAGAACGTGTCGTCGTGGGGTACGCGTTCCAGCTGACGGCCTTCGAGCGGACCGGCGACTGCGCGGCCGAGCACGTTCCATGTGCTGCTCGTCTCGGTGTCACGGAAGCGGTCGTCGCCCTCCGGCTCGAAGGTGAGGTGCTCCCCGTCGGTGACGGGGCGAAAGACACCGGTAGCACCGACGTCCCTGCCGTCGGGGATGTCTTCAGTGTCCAAAGCGGAGGCAGTGCCCGGGGTCCACAGAACGACGATGGGCTGGCCGGCGATCTCGTCTGAGACCACGCGCTGGTCACGCAGGAACGTCAGCGGGTACGCGACGGCATCCTCTTCGCCGCCCGTCGTCACGACGCGTTCCATCTGGGGCAGCGGACCGCCGGTGTCGCCGTCGAACAGGAACGGTGAGCCGCTGCTGTCGTAGCCGGTGTAGGGATTCTGGCCGTACGGTCGATTGTGGCCCGTCTCTTGGGACAGCACCCGGCCATCCGGCCAGCCGCTGCGATAGGCGTCCCACGACACGATCTGCATGGGCAGCCGCTCCAGTTGCTGTCCCAGGCGCTCGCCCACGATCGCCTCGCCCGTGAACTGCGACCACAAGCTGCGCGTCGAGCGGTCGTACATGACGAGGTTCGAGTTCCACAGCCGGCCGGAGGTCCCGAAATCCAGCACCTCCCCGTCCACCGTGCGCTCGAAGACCAGCCCCGAGTTGCACAGGGGGCAGTACGTCACCACGACCGGGTCGCCGTCGACGACGTCGTTGACGATCTCGTGGAAGGTCAGGATCGCAAGCGGGTACGCGCGAGCGTCGCCGCCCAGCTCGAACACCTGGACCGGGTCCTGCGGCTCGAGCCACTTGTCAGCTTCCGCCACAGACTCGAACACCGGGTCGTCGATCGGCGGGATCCCATCCGGGGGAGGGCCACCCGAACGAATCTCCTCCATGGGCACGGAAGCTGGGACGTCGACACCCGCGTCGGCGAGGTCCCAGGGCCACTCGGGTGGTTCAGCGGCCACTGACGTCGGCTCGTCGGACGCGTCGATGGTCGACCCCTCGCCCGCGGTCGCGCACGCGGTCGCCACCAGAGCGAACACCATCGAGAAGACGAGCTTCCGGACCAACACCGACGGTTCCCTTTCGTGGCGGTCTGCACGGGCGATGGGAACCCGGTGGTGATCCTCCGTTGTTCCCGCTCCGCCAAGGACCCGGAGGACGTCAGGCGGTGCTCTCCCGAGGCCGCGCGTGGTGGACGTCCACGTCTGCAGTCGTGTCGGTGAGATCGATCATCTTGCGTCCAAGTCCAACTGTCGTGAGGCCGAGCACCAGACCGAACAACACGTGTTCGGCGGTGAAGGTGCCCCAACCCACCATAGACGGCATGTTGCGGATGGGATCACCCGAACCGAAGACTGATGCCAGCACAGGCAAGACGATGAAGGCCATCACGAGCATCACGGCGACGCCATAAGCAACACCTGCGGCAACGATCGCCCGTCGGCCAATGTGGAGGCCCACGACGAGCAGCCCGAACAGTGCGCCCCACATCATCCCTGCGACCATGTGGATGGCGAGTCCGCTGATGGCAGGTCCCAGCGACCATGTCACTGCGTCCCCACCCTCGGCTTGCTCCATCGAGGTCATCATCGCCTCCAGCGCTGCGCCGCCACCGAAGGCCGAGCCGATGTGGTACATGGGTGTTAAGAGTCCGGTTCCCTGATACGTGGAAGCCGGGATCATAGCGAGCATGGCCATGACGACAGCGGCGACCGCACCGCCAAGCGCACCGAGGGCGCTGGCCCTCCACCCAGGGTGACTCCTGCGGTCGAGATGCCTTGGTTGGAGCACTCATGTCCGTCCTTTTTATCCGTGGTGACGACGCCATGTCGCACACCGATCGTCGGTCGCGCCGCCGACAGCGGTTCGAGCACGTGCGCCCGTCGCGTGACTGGAGGCGGCGCGAGACTGCATGACCCAGTCCGCGGGCCGTGCCGTCAACCCGGTGATATGAGGCTGGCATCCAGAAAAATGCAGACATCCGAGGCTGTATGCCCTACCGCTTCGCTACATGAGGACGACGTCGCGTGCCGGCGGCCGCGCCGTCACGTGACCTACTCCGCGGGCCGACTCCACCGGCGGCCCGATGGCAGGTCAGACCGGCAGCACCAGCGGGACACACGGATCGAACAGCCGCTTCAACTCCCCAGAAGCCCCTCGACGACCGCGAGGAGGTCGTCGCCCTCCACATCGGCTGGACCCAGCGCCGGCGACAAGACCCCCTCGAGGCGTGAGCACCACCCGGTCATCAGGCCGGCGCGTCGGGCGCCGTAGATGTCCCATCCGTGCACTGCCACCAACGCGGCCTCCGAGTTCGTAACGGCATCACCGATCGCAGCGCGGTAGACCCTCGCAGCTGGCTTCCACACGCCGACGTCGTGCACCGACAGCACCCGGGTGATCAGCGGTGCCAATCCGGAACGCTCGAGCAGCTGCTCCGCGGTCGCGGCGGTCCCGTTGGTCAGGGCTACTACCGCGACGTCCGCTGCGACGCAGCGTTCCAGCGCTGGCGCCGCATCCGGATGAGCCGGCAGCGCCCGCAGGGAGTCAAAGATCCTCGCGATCGTGGGCTCTTGGTCCTCGCCGCCGTCCAGCATGGTCATCAACGCACCTCGCCCCACAGCCTCGAACTCCGCGTACCCACCGGCAGCCGTGATGGCAAAAGCGTCACGCAGCAGGCGTGCGAACCACAGCTCCAGCGACGCGGAGGCCAGACCGGCGTTGCTCATGACTGTGCGGGTGGGTGCGAGAGAGAAGAGCGTCTCGATCACATCGAACACGACCACGCGCGGCGGGGCACTCATGCTCAGGCGACTCCTTCATCGCGGGGTGCCGCGAGCTCGAACGGCTTCCACAAGACCCACGACCCTGCCGAAGGATCGTAGTCCCCGCTGCACTCGGACAACCGCTGCGAGCTGATCGTCGTGTGGTGCCTCTGCCGACACATCGGCAGCCATGTCCTGCGTCACTGCAACAACCCTGCAGTGGGCGTCACGGAGTTCGTCGGGCACGGCAAGCGCGGCCACCTGGTCTTCCAGCCGGGTCATCGCGGCGACGGCTGCGTCGAGCTCTGGCTCTCGTCCTGCGCGATGGTCCGCGAGGGCGTCGTGGAGGACGAACGTCAGCGCCTCAGAGGCGTCGGAGATCGAAAGCTGCACGGCCGTGAGGTAGTCAGTCCGTGCGCGCCGACGATGCGCGAGAGGCGGTGATCGTGACACGGACCACGGCCGCCATCGCCGTCGCCGTCAGCGCCTTGGCAAACCGGCGGCCATCGCCAGTCTCCGGCGGCCCCACGCTGAAATCGCCCGAGGACATCCATCCGGAACCCACCGGGGACAAGCCGCATTCCCTGCCGCTGTCGGCCCCAGCCCCGCGGGTGGCGGAGCACCAGCGCGTTGACCGTGTGGGAATATGCGTGCGGGCACAAGGGGCTTCACGTAGGCGCCGCGTGCGTCGAGCCGCGAACCCTGCCCATGAATCGTGAGGAATCCGTGACTGAGCGACCGCACTGCTCCTACTACCGGACGGCGGCGCGCGCGCGACGCCTGCACACGGCCCAACCTCGCGGGTCGACGCTGTGAGTTCCACGCCCATCGCGGACCACGCGCTGCTGTCAGACTGCCATTCCGCTGCGCTGGTCGACCTCCACGGCTCGGTCGAGTGGTGGTGTCCTCCCAGCTTCGACAGCCCGTCCGTGTTCGGCCGGCTGCTGGACGATGCCGCGGGACACTTCTCGATCCAGCCGGCGGGCGACGCAACGGTCACCCGCCGCTACCAGGCGGGCTCACTCGTACTCGTCTCGACGTTCCGGACCGCCGGCGGGACACTGGAGCTCACGGACGGGCTGGCCATGGCCGAGGGCGTACGCCATCACGATCTCGGTATGGACTCGCCAAGCACACTGCTGCGCCAGGCGAGGTGCACGCAGGGCACTGTCGACCTCGAGATCGAGTTCGTCCCGCGGCTGGAGTACGGGCTGACCTCGCCGGTGATCCGCCTGGAAGAACAGGGCCTCGTCGCACGTGGCGGCCCAGTCACACTTCGGCTGTCGACCACGGCTGAGCTCGCGGTGCGCAACGCCGCTGCCCGCGGTCGCGTCACACTGCGAGCAGGGGAGACCGTCGGGTTCGCCGTCGAGCACGCATCCAGCTGGGACGCGGTTCCCGAGCCTTGGAGTCAAGCGAGGATCGCCTACCGGCTTGCCGACACCATCGAGGCGTGGAGATCCTGGGAAGCGGACCATCAACGGTATCAGGGTGCCTATGACGACTTGGTCCACCACAGCGGCCGTGTGCTGCAGGCGCTGACCTACCAGCCGACCGGCGCCATCGTTGCCGCGCCGACGACGTCCCTTCCCGAGGTCATCGGCGGGCAGCGGAACTGGGACTACCGCTTCGCCTGGATGCGTGACGCCAGCCTCACACTGGACGCGCTGTGGATCGCCGCCTGTCCCGACGAGGCAACATCGTTCGTGCGCTACCTCACGACCGTGGCCAGCACTTTCCACGAGTCCGGACGGCTGCAGATCATGTTCGGAATCCGCGGCGAACGTGACCTGGCGGAGCGGTCACTGCAGCGGCTGGCCGGGTGGCGTGATAGCTCACCGGTTCGTGTCGGCAACGACGCGTGGCGGCAGGTCCAGCTCGACGTGTACGGCGAGCTGCTGGGTGCGTTCCACCGGCTACGTGATCGTTTGGAACCGTTCGACGAGCTGACGCAGAGGTTTCTGACCGGTCTCGCGAACGCGGCAGCGGCCAGTTGGCAGCAGGCCGACCACGGCATCTGGGAGATCCGCGGGAAGCCCGATCACTACGTGCACTCCAAGCTCATGTGCTGGGTGGCCCTGGACCGGGCGATTGACCTCGCTCCTGCCATCGGGGCGGGTGGGCGGGTCGAGCATTGGACCCAGGTCCGCGAAGAGATCCGTGGAGCCATCCTCGAGCAGGGCTGGAGCGACGAGTCCGGCGCCTTCACGCAGACGTTCGGGGGTACGCAGCTGGACGCTTCCAGCCTCTTGATCCCGATCGTGGGTTTCCTGCCCGCCAGTGACCCGAGGGTCGTTGCGACGATCGAGGCGACCGCACGTGCACTGACCGATGACAGGGGACTGGTGTACCGCTATCGGGCTGACGATGGCATGTCGGGGGAGGAGGGAGTCTTCCTGTTGTGCACCTACTGGCTGGCCGAGGCACTGGCTCGTGCTGGTCAGACGGAACGGGCGCGGGAGGCGTTCGACCGCGCGACGGCGTACCGGAATGATGTCGACCTGCTCTCCGAGGAGGTCGACGTCGCCAACGAAGAGCTGGTCGGCAACTTCCCCCAGGCGTTCAGCCACGTCGGACTCGTCAACGCTGCATGGGCGATCACACAAGCGGAGCAGGTCGTTGAGCGGCCGCGGCCGCCAGGAGGTCTGCCTCATGTCGGATAGATCTGCAGTCGGGTAATTCTCCTGGCGAGCTCGCGCCGCCGTCGTTGTGGGGTTGGCGGTAGTGGCCGCTACTGTTGTCCTGAGACAGGACGTCCCCAGGATCGACGACCTGCGGCGGCTGGTCGAGAGCACTCACGCCCCGCACGCTGCTCGGCGATCAGGCGCTGAACGACGTCGGCCGTGTCCGCGACCGGCACGCGCTCAACAGTGATGCCCAACCGGAGCGCACGTGGGACCACGTGCTCGTCGATGTAGCGGTCGGCGCGCTCATCCCCGCCGTACATCCACCACCTCACTGTTTGCCCAGCAGCGGCCCCAGTCAGGCGGACCAAGTGAGAGAGGGGACGGCAGGGGTGCTGGCGTCTGAGGTGGGCGCTGTGCATGCCGCCAGCACGAGCGCGAGGACGGCGCCGATTACCGAGATCGGCATGGCACGCCGCGGACGTCACCTCATGAGCGAGTCACCTGCTCGAGGCGCTGCAGCAGGCGTCCGACGGGAGGACGGTCGTCGCGGTGTTGGGGCCGCGAGTACGCGATGCGCCCGGCAGCATCGACGATGAAGTCCCCCCTAGCTGGCGGGTGTCTCGTCCCATCTGCCTGAGCCGCTCACCCGATCGCAGCAAGTGGGCGTACTGGAGCCAGACGTTCGGGTCGAGCCAGATGCGCACGGCCGACGTACGGCGCAGCCCCCACGCCCGGTAGCTGGTGCGATCCATGTCGACCACCACCGGGAACGGACTGGTGACACCCGCCAGCATGGTCCGCCGCAGCAGCTCCGGCTGGTCATGGACGACGAAGACGGCGGTCGCCCCTGCGCGTGTGAGGCGGTCGCGGTGCTGGCTCACCTTCACGAGGTGGTTGCGGCAGATCAGTCAACCGGCGTGTCTGAGAAACGAGACCAGCACGGACCGCCCGCGCAATGCCGCAAGATCGAACGAGGCTGCGTCGATCGTCGGCAGGCGCAGCGGGGGGGCGAGGTCACCTGGTTCCGGGGGTAGCGGGTTCATCCCATCCTCTCGTGCGACACGTCGATGTGGGGGCGCCTGGGAAACCCCATGCAGGCGTTCAGCACTCCACCGGCCAGGTGGGTAGCGCCGGAAGAGCTCACACGATGGCGGCGTACACGAGCGCCAGCACCAACCCGTACACCGCGTGACCCATGAGCAGACCCACCGGCGTCATCCCGCCCCACTGCTGCCGAGAACACCCGGGCCGACGAGTCGCACCTGGCCGCCGACCTCGGTAACGGCCGCGCCGTCAACCGGTGCCCCGGCTCCAACCAGCTGTGCATCCATCCAAGGATGCATGAAGGGCATCATCGGCATGAACACCAGCCCCACGGCCATGCCGTGGACGAGCCCGATCACGACTCCCAGCCACCAGGCGGTCGAGCCGAGAGCCCGGAACACCAGCGCGTAGCCGATCCCGAAGACGATGGTCCCCATCACCACGAAATGCAGCATCGAGCCGATGGCCATCGCTTTACGACGGTCGCCTGACATCATCGATCCCATCACCGGTGGCATCGGGGGCATCCGGGTCATCCCAGCCTTCGATGCCATGGTCATCATCGCGGTCATCACCATGGTCGCGATGAACCCTGCGACGAGCGCGGGAAGCAGATTGAATTCGCTCATTTGCGGTCAGCCCCTGTCCTTGGTGGTCGAGATTGCGACCTGGGAACCCCTGCGATTCCGTGGGCATTCCGACCGCGTAGCCCTGGCTACGGGAGCGGGTCGACCTCCCCGTGGACGTCGATCTCGCCAGCTGCCAGCTGCTCGGCAAAGCGCCGCAGACGAGCCATGGACTCAGCCTCCGCGATGGGCGGCGCGCCACGCTGCAGCGACGCCTTGAGCTCGCGATACGCCGTTGCCTCCATCCCACACCGGCGGCAGTCCTCCAGATGGCGGCTCACGGCACTACTGCGGACGTCGTCCAGCTCGCCGTCTAGATACGACTGCAGCCACTTCCCAACGTGCTGGCAGTCCACCGGCCCTGCGACGGCGGCGCGGCGCCACGGCAATCTGAGACTCACGGCATGCTCCTTGGGGCCAGTCCCGTTTTCGCAAGCTGCTCGCGGATCCGCCGGCGTCCCCTATGCAGGCGACTCATGACCGTGCCGACCGGAACGCCCATGACCCTGGCCGCCTCCTGGTAGCTCAACCCGTCGATGTCCACCAGTCCCACCGCCTTTCGAAACCGCTCTGGCAGATCGTTGAAAGCTGACTCCACGACGGCGTCAAAAGTGCTGTCCATCACAACGCTCTCGGCGCTTGCGGCATGCCCGGCGGGATCCGCGATGCGCTCCATCTGCGAATCGGGGTCCCGCAGCAACTCCGGGCGGCGACGCCGTAACCCGTTGATGTGCGCGTTGCGCATGATCGTCAGCAGCCACGCGCGCGGGTGCGCTCCGTCGAACCGTTCGATGGAGCGGTATGCGCGCAGCAACGTGTCCTGTACGAGGTCTTCGGCGTTGGCGGTGTCTTTGGTGATGGACATCGCCACACGGAACAGCACCTCGAGTTCCGGCACGACGTAGCGCGCGAAGGCGTCGTCGGCCCTCTTCCCCGGGACGGTGTGCATGGTGATGGAACCCGGCCTGTGCCCGTGCTCATTCCCCGGGAATCGGTCGCGCGCGGCCCGGGTTCCCGGGGGCAATGACTCACCGCAGAATGCGTCGGATGGTCTCCGCCTATGTCGACGGGGAGATCCGGGGATCCCAGGCGCGAGAAGTCGCCGAGCATCTCAATCGGTGCTGGGAGTGCCGCGCCGGCGCGCAGCTGTTGCGCCTGATGAAGCGATCACTGCGGCGGCTGGCACGGCCACCGGCCACAGATGTTGCCCAGCAGGCCCCGCAGCGCACGGCGCGAGCGACTCATCGTGACCACGGCGCGTCGTAGCCCGGGGAATCGTTCAAATACGTGGAAGCTTGCTGGCCCCGTGAGGGTTTCGCGTCTCGGCCCGGCTCGTCGCCGAGTGAAGGAGCGAAACCGATGGACATGCAGCGAGCGCCAGGCAACAGGCTCAACCCCTTGAGCCGGCGGGAGTTCTTCGCGTGGACGACACGGCGCGGCGTCGGGCTCGCGCTTGCGGGAGGCGCCCTGCCGGCGCTGCTCGCGGCGTGCGGAGTGGACCAGGATCCCGCCGTCTCGGGTGTCAGCGGGACACCCGGACCGACCGCCGCGCCGTCGCCGACACAGGCGACACAGAATCCGCGAGCCATCGTCGATGACGTCATCGAGTTCGAGCTCTCCTCAGGCGAGTGGAAAGGCAACTTCGGCTTCGTCACCTTGCGGTTGCACCAGGGTGTCGTGGACGGCAAGGACGTCTACTTCATCCGCACCGACGCGTCCGATGTCGACCTCGCGCGCGGGCAGGGGCTCGTGTATGTGCCCGAGCTCCGGGTGCTCACAGAAGGCGGCATGGCCGGCACGGCCGTCGTGTTCGACGACGACCACCCGACCGGCCTGTCGTCGGAGCCCGGACACAATGACTACACGCCCGCCTGGAGGCTGACCCGCGCGGCGTGGTCCGGCGACCGGCGTTCGGTCAACTCCGTGACCGAGGTTAAGGAGGCGGAACGCGCGGGGGCGCTGACGCTCGACGCAACCGACATCGTGATCAACGCCGCCTTGGTCAAGTGGTCCAACGGCGAACTGCCCGCCGACGTGGAGGAGCGCACGCAATACCTCGGCCCAGGTCAGCTGCTGGAGCCGCCGGACACGACCAGGATGCAGGTGGCGTTCAAGCTCAACCAGTGCTTCCCGGGCAGCCGCTACATCGTCACCGACCACTCCATAGCTCCGGCCGCCGAGATGACGAACACCATCTTCGCGCCGAACCTGCAGGGCGGGCCGACCCAGGCCGGCGCCACCGGTCGCACCAACGTCTTCACGAATGGCATCGAAGGACCGGGACCGATGGCTTCCAGCCCTCCGCATTCGATCTCGACGCCGGTGACCCCGCCTGGAGCCCCTATTGGGATCACTTCACCTATGCGTGGAAGGACGACGCCACGCCACGGGTGCTCACCAACGAAACCGAGATCCACGCTGCGCGCGACGCGGCGAGCTCGACGAGTTTCCCGGCATGCCCGACACCAACGGCGAGATCTTCACCGTCAACTGCCCCGTCCCGGTTCTCGCACCGGTCAGCTTCCCGGCGTGAGCCCTGCTGCGAAGTCCTGGATCGTCGCGCCCACCTGCGCGTCCTGAAGGACCTGCAGCGTCGCTTCGACCACGGCACGCTGCCGCGACTGATCGCCGGCGGGACCAATCGTGCGGCCCATCAGGTGCGGGGTCACGAGCACCCGCGGCACCTGCAGCTTGACGGCCGTGTGGCGAAACGCGCGGATGAACACGCTGACCGTGGGAATCCCGGCGGCTTCCAGAGCCCTGGCGACGAGTCCGACCGACCCGTGGCACACCGGTCAGGTGGCGACGAGAAACGCCGCGTCCACCTCACGTGCCGCCATGTGCTCCGCCCACTGAGGTGCGACCTCCTTGCGAAGCCGCGTGTGAGATGTCGCACCGGTGAACGCGTAGTGCTCGCCGGCGAGCTGCACGGTTCCTTCCGACTCCAACGCCCGCAGATGCGCCAGCGGGAACACCGTGTTGATGTCACGCTGGGCGGTCATGGCGTCATAACCGGGATGCCTGGCGGTCAGTTGCTCGGGCGGGGTGTCGACGGGGATTCGCGACAGCGTCGGGGCGCCTCGCAGGAAGTCCTTGATCAGCGGGAGGCATTCCTGCTGCGTCGGGCCGTCCGGCCCCATGGGATCGTCGCCGACGACGTACACGCCGCCGGCCGAGATCAGGGCCAGTCGCAGGTCGGACAGGTCGGCCGGCAAAGGTGTGAACGGCGCGTCGTCGACCTCGGGCTGGACCGGCTCCGGCGGGGAGTACGCCTTGACCTGAGCCTCGAACGCAACGCGTCGCAGTCCGTCAAGATCGCCGGTGTCCAGCGCCTCGCCCAGCTTGCCCAGCAGCGCGGCGATTGAGTCCGCCGCGTCGCCGTCAGCCATGCGTGCGAGGTACTTGAACTGCATGTCTGCGTGCTCGCCGTAGTAGAACGACCGCCGGAACTCCTCGAAGGTCATCCCCGTGGGTTCGGTCTCCTCTTCTGCGGCCATCTACGTTCCTGTCGTGGTCGTCTCGCGGAGTTTCCAGATCTGCTCCGCATGTTTGAACTCGTCGTAGGACCGAGGTCCGTTGCGGCGCAGTCGCTGGTAGAACGCCTCGCGGTCGACATCGCGGTACTCGACCTGCTCGGTAAGATACGCAGCCACCGCACCGGACGCGGGCCGCCGGCGCCTGCCATCCTCGTAGCGGTCGAGGAACGCCTCGATGTTGCGCGCGCTTGTCCAGTCCGACTTGTAGACGATCCGGCCGCCGCGCTCGATCACCCAGGTCATGTTCGGCATCAGCCCATACGCACGATGGGCGGTGCCGATGAGGTCGTCAACGAGGATCGGCCGGCGGATCCCAACTTCGTCTCGCAGCAGGGCGGCGCATGCGAGCTTGTCGTCCAACGTTGTGTGGTGGCCGACGTTCTCCCCGGGATGCGCCTCACGCGTGTACACGAAGAACCAAGCCACCTCGGGGTGCCGGTCAGCGACGCCGTCGAGCAGAGGACCCTCTGCTGAGCAATACGGTCACGTGAAGGAGCCGAACTCCACGACCACCGTCTGGCGGCGCCAGGTCTCCGACAGCGCGGCTTGGTTGCGCTCGTTCAGCAGGTAGCCGGTGATCTCAGGCGCCGGATCGCGGGCATGCAGGAGATCCGGGAACGCCGCGAACTCTCGCAGCTCGCGTCCGTCCTCCACGTAGGCGTCGAAGCGGTCGTAGTTGTAGGAAACGGCGTCCATCGGGGGACTGTCCTTGTCCATGCTGGCGGTCTGTGTGGCCGGTGACCATCACTTCCTTACCTTCCGGAACCAGCCTCACTACTGTTCCATTCCACCTTCGGGCAGGGTTCACGCGGACCCAGAGTATTATGCAAATGCTCCCGTTCCCCTCCACGGTCAGCGTGTCGAATCGGTGACGCAGAAGCGTGAAACGCTTAGATCATCGATCAGGGCCGGATAGGCATCTTCCCAGGCGCCCCGCAGTACGTCGGATAGCTCCAGGTGGGGCCATTCGTTCCGGAGCTGCGGAAGAGTTGGGTTCGCGGCGATGAAGTCGGCGGGTCCCGTCTCGAGCAGGTGCGGTAGGGCGCGGCGTTGAGCGGAGGGTTCGGTGAGATCGACACAGTCGAAGCCGAGCTCTTGCGCGATGTCGGCCGGTAGATCGGGCCAGTACTTGAGGGTCTTGAAGTTGGTTTCGCTGTACGGGTTGTCGTTGGAGCCGTGCGGCCGCGAGTGGCTGTTGGTCACGCCGAGGTCGGCGAGCAAGAACGCGACGGGCTTGGCGCCATCGACGAGCCGCGGTCGGCGTGGATGGTCAGCCGGTCGCGGCTGATGTGCTGCTTGGCGATGGTGTCGGCGAGCAGTTGTTCGGCCAGCTTGGCGCTCTCGCGGGTGGCGATCATCCAGCCGACGACGTAGCGGCTGTACACGTCAATCACGGAGTTCCCCGAGCGGTTCGGCTGCATCCAAGACGCCCGCGCCTTCTGTCGCCAGTTCTTCGCGCACTACAACACCGTCCACCGCGGCGTCGGCCTGCTCACTCCGTCCGACGTGCACCACGGCCGCGCCTCCGAGGTCCGCGCCGCCCGCGCCGCCGTCCTGGCCCGCGCCTACCAGCACCGCCCCGACCGCTTCGTCCGCAAACACCCCGAACCACCTGCGCTGCCTGCGCCCGCCTGGATCAACAAGCCCCAGCAACCCGAAGAGGAGACAGAGGCCAAGACTCAATGATTTCCGGCAAGACCCGCCTCAAAGAGGTTGACACCGTCCGGAGTGGCCGATGACGTTGTCTGGCCGGACGACTCGCGACAGATCGGCGTCCGCTCGATCATCTCTTCACGGGCGAGTGAGGAAAAGCCGTCTCTCTGTTGCGAGGTGGGATGCCCATTCGAGGTGGGTCGCGCCTGCGAAGTGCAGGTAGGCGCGGAGCGCGTCGCGCATCGCTTCGACAAAGCCCTCGGTGCGGCGCGGCGCGAAGCAGTCCTCCCACCACAAGCCGAGCACCTGCACCCGGCCGCCAGCGCGGTCGATGCGCGGCTCGATCCGGCCGACGAGGCGGTCGCGGAAGAGCATCGGCAGCACGTACCAGCCCCAACGTCGCTTGGCCGGCGGGAAGAAGAGCTCCCACACA
>JALZLF010000081.1 GCA_030858865.1 Actinomycetota bacterium
CGGCGACACCGCGTCCGCCGCCGCCCCGACGGGCAGGTCGCCGGCGGCCACCAGCACGGTCCTCGGAGCGCCGCCCCAGCGGGACTCGGCAGCGGTGACTCGCGCCTGGAGCGCGAGGACGCCCAGGAGCACCGCCGCCAACACGGCGATGGCGCGCACCCGGGGGCGCAGTCCTGACCAGCGCTCCGACAGTGCGTCCAGCGGCCTCGGCAGACGCAAGTGGGGGCCCCGCAGCAGATCGTCCAGGCGTGCCATGGCCCGATGGTGCCCCGGCCGCTGGTGCTTGGGGCGGAGACAGAGGCTGGCCTGTGGACGCCGGGTGTTGGGGGTCAGTGGACGTCGAAGCGTGCGCCCTCCAGCGCACGGCGCGCGGGGCGGTCGGCGGACAGCGGCAACGCCGGGACGATCTCGAACAGCAGGTCGCGCAGCTTGGCGTTGTTGGCGCTGAAGACCTCCACGACCGCGGCGTGCGACACCGGCTCGATGTCCTCGTCGTCTTCCAGGCCGACGTCGTAGTCGGTGATGAGTGAGATGTTCAGCGCGGCCATCTCAAGCTCGCGCGCAAGGACCACCTCCGGGTACTGAGTCATGTTGATGACCTCCCAGCCCATCGCCGAGAACCACTTGGACTCCGCCTTGGTTGAGAACCGGGGTCCTTGGATGACGACCAGAGTCCCGCGCTCGTGCACGGTGATCCCCAGCCTGGTGGCGGCGTCGATCGCGACCCGGCGCATCTCGGCGTCATACGGTTCGGCGAAGGTGATGTGCGTGGTCTCCGGCCCGTCGTAGAAGGTGTCCTTGCGACCGCTGGTGCGGTCGACAACCTGGTCGCAGATGACGAAGGAGCCAGGGGCCACGTCCTTTTGGAGACTGCCGGCGGCGCAGGGCAGGATGACGTCGCTGGCCCCCAGGTGATGCATCGCCCACAGGTTCGCCCGGTAGTTGATCGCGTGGGGCGGTAGCTGATGGCGTACCCCGTGGCGAGGCATGAAACCGACGCTGCGGCCACCAACCTCGCCGACGACCAGCGGAGCGGACGGACTTCCGTACGGCGTGTCCAGCGTCACCTCGCGGGCGTTGGGCAGCAGCGAGTAGAACCCGGACCCCCCGAAGATGCCGACGTCGATCTGTGCTTCGGCCACGTATGCCACCTTTGTGCGACTGGACAACGAAAGGCCCCGGGGAGCCCGGGGCCCACGGCGATGCTAGTACCAAGCGGCTGCGAGGCGGCGGTGGCCGCCAGGATCGGCTCAGGCGGACTCGGCGTTGGCCGAGCTGGTCGACTCGGTCTTGGCAGCGTCCTTCTTGCCGCCGCTCTTGCCGTCGCTCTTACCGTCAGGCTTGGCGCCGCCGGCCTTCGCCGCATCGGCCTTGTCGGCCTTGTCGCCCTTGTCGCCGCGTTTGCCCTCGGAGCCGTCGCCGTCGGACGCCGGCCGCTTACGTGAATCGTTCACGTAGTAGCCCGAGCCCTTGAACACGATGCCGGCCGCGCTGAACACCTTGCGCAGCCGACCGCCGCACAGGCCGCACACCGTGATGGGGTCGTCGCGGAAGTTCTGCACGACCTCGACGTGCTCGCCGCAGTCGCGGCAGGCGTACTCGTACGTGGGCATCGGTCCTCCGGGTCTTGGCGAGACTGGCGGTGGCCCGGGCGCACTGGCTCGGGCGAGTCGCCGCCGTGAATGGCTCACTCCTCATTATGGCGGGCCGCCGACGGGCGGCAACCGCTCACGCCTGTCCAGTCAGCGGCTGGTTCGCTCCGTGCGTGAAGGAGGTCGGGGTGACGACGACGTCCACGGCCCGGTCGTGTGCCTCTGTCGGCACCGCCTCCACGACCTGCTCGTCGAAGGCCACACCGACCACGACGGCGTCAGGACGCAGGCACACCAGCAGACGGTCGAAGTGGCCGCCACCGTAGCCCAGCCGCCCGCCGTTGCGGTCGAAGCCCACACCTGGCGCGATGACGACGTCCAGGATGCGGGGACCGACGGCCCGTCGCCGGGACGGTGACGGCTCTCGCACGCCGCGCCAGCCCGGGGTCAGATCATTGGAGAAGTCGACGACCTCGGCGACCCGCAGCTGGTCACCGTCGACCCACGGCAGGTGCACGGTGGTGCCGCGAGCCAGCAGCGTCTCCAACAGCGCGTCGATGCGCAGCTCGCTGCCGAAGGCGGCGTAGCCCAGCACCGACTGCGCCGCCACCACCACCGGCAGGTCGGCGACGGTTCGGCACACCGAAGCCGCTCCCGCGACGCGGACCGAGGGCGGCAGCTTGTCTCGAGCGTTGAGCAACGTGCGGCGAAGGGCCGCCTTGCCAGCGCTCGTGTCGCGTGCCACATCCTTCCGATCACGGAGGCGCCGGCGCCAGGGGCGGCGGCTTCGTCTCGCGCAGCCGACTACATTTGGAGACGGTACCGGTTACGGTCCGCGAGGAGAAAGGACGGCAGCGTGCGTGCACGGAAGGCGGTGATCCCTGCCGCGGGGCTCGGAACACGGTTCCTGCCCGCGACCAAGGCTCAGCCCAAGGAGATGCTGCCCGTCGTCGACAAGCCCGCCATCCAGTACGTGGTGGAGGAGGCGGCCACCGCCGGTCTGGACGACGTCCTGCTGGTGACCGGGCGGGGCAAGCGTGCGCTGGAGGACCACTTCGACCACGCCGTCGAGCTGGAGCGCCAGCTCGCCGCGGCCGGCAAGGAGGACCTGCTGGCCACCGTGCGGGCGGTGTCACATCTGGCCTCGGTGCACTACATCCGCCAGGGCCAGCCGCTCGGCCTCGGCCATGCGGTCGGCTGCGCGCGCCAGCACGTCGCCGGTGAACCGTTCGCGGTGCTGCTCGGCGACGACATCATCGGTGAGTCGGAGCGTCTGCTGTCGCGCATGGTCGACGAGTGCCAGCGCTCTGGCCGCAGTGTGATCGCGGTCATGGAGTTCGGACCCGAGGAGCTGGACAAGTACGGCGTGATCGCCGCCGAGCCCGACCCTGACTTCCCCGACACCTACCGGGTCACCGACATGGTGGAAAAACCCGGCCGTGCCAACGCGCCGTCGAACCTGTGCATCATCGGTCGCTACGTGCTGACGCCGGACATCTTCGATCACATCAGCGGCACCCGGCCCGGCCGCGGCGGCGAGATCCAGCTCACCGACGCCATGAAGTCCCAGGCTCGCGACGAGCCGATCCGGGCGCTGAAGTTCAGCGGGGTCCGCTACGACGTCGGGTCCAAGCAGGACTACCTGCGTGCCACCGTCGAGCTGGCGGCGGGCCGGGCGGATCTCGGCCCCGACTTCCGTGACTTCCTGCTCGACTTCGTCAAGAGCATGTGATGGCCGACACCGGCGCGCACAGCCATCACGTCGATCCCGACGAGCTCATCTCGGTCGAGGAGCACCGTCGTGTCGTCCTTTCGGGCATCACACCGCTGGAGCCCATCGAGCTGAACCTGTTCGAGGCCCACGGCTGTGTCCTGGCCGAGGACGTGACTGCCGCGGCGGACGTTCCCAGCTTCACGCGTTCCGCCATGGACGGCTATGCCGTCGTGGCCAAGACCGCCGGACGCGGCGCCACGCTGCGGCTCACGGGAGAGGTGGCGGCCGGCGCGCGCGACGCCGTGCGAGTGCGCCCCGGTGAAGCGGTGCGGATCATGACCGGTGCGCCCATCCCGGAGGGCGCCGACGCCGTGGTTCCGGTCGAGGTCGCCGAGGAGGGGAACGGCAAGGTGCAGGTGCAGGCGACGCCGGACGTTGGTGACCACATCCGACCAGCCGGCGAGGATGTGCGGGCCGGCACAACGGTCCTGCGGTCAGGTCGCCGCCTTGGGGCCGCTGACATCGGCATGCTGGCCTCGGTGGGACGCGGCCGGGCGCTGGTGCACCCGCGCCCTCGGGTCGCGGTCGTCTCAACGGGCGACGAGCTGGCCGAGCCGGAGGCCACCTTGTCACCAGGGCAGATCCGTGACACGAACTCCTACACCCTGACGGCCATGGCCCAGGAGGCCGGCGCCACGGCGTTTCGCCACACGATCGTTCGCGACGACCGCCGCGCGCTGACCGAGGCGTTCGAGGGCGCGCTGTCCCACGCCGACATGCTGGTTACCTCCGGTGGCGTCAGCGCCGGTCGCTATGACCTGGTCAAGCAGGTCCTGGCCCGGCTCGGCGATGTGGCGTTCTCCAAGGTAGGGATGCAGCCAGGAATGCCGCAGGCGTTCGGCTTCGTCTCCCGCTCAGCCAGCCATCCCGTGCCCTGCTTCGGATTGCCAGGGAACCCGGTCAGCGCCTTCGTCAGCTTCGAGGTCTTCGTCCGCCCCGCACTGCGCCGGCTGCAGGGGCGCGTCGACCTCAACCGCCCGCGCATCAACGCCGTCCTCGACGAGCCCTTGCGCAGCCCGGCACACCGGGTCAGCTTCCTGCGGGTGACACTGCGACGCGACGACGGTGTCTGGTATGCGCGGGCGACCGGCCCCCAGGGCAGCGGCATCCTCACCTCGGCGGTCGAGGCGGACGGGCTTGCGGAGATCCCCAGCGACCGCACCGAGGTGCCGGCGGGCGAAGCGGTCGTGGTGCACCTGTTGGTGTCACGGTGAATGAGCAGCTGACCCACCTGGACGGGGCCGGTCGCGCGCGCATGGTGGATGTCGGCGACAAAGACGTCACGTCACGCCACGCAACAGCCCGTGCCGTGCTGCGCATGACCCCGGCGACCGCTCAACGGCTGGTCGAGGGACGCCTGCCCAAAGGGGAGGCCCTGGCCGTGGCTCGCCTGGCTGGCATCATGGCGGCCAAGCGCACGCCAGAACTGATCCCCCTTTGCCACACGGTGGCCCTGGCCTCGGTCGAAGTTGAGATTGCAGTAGACGTCGAGGGCGGCCTCGCGACGGTGCTGGCGGAGACCCGAGCGGCTGACCGGACGGGTGTGGAGATGGAGGCCTTGGTGGCCGCGTCCGTCGCAACGCTTACCCTCTACGATATGGTGAAGGCGGTCGAGCGGGGCGCCGTCATGGAGCGCGTCGAGCTGCTGCGCAAGTCCGGCGGTGCACGCGGGAGCTGGCAGCGCCAACCATGAGCCGTGCTGTGGTGATCACCGTGTCCACCCGCGCCGCTGCCGGGGTTTACGCCGACGAGGCCGGACCGCTGGTGGCGGCCGTGCTGCGGGAGGCCGGCTTTGACGTCGGCGAGCCCGTCGTCGTTCCCGACGGGCGGCAGGTGGTCGCCCAGGCCATCCGCGACGCCTGCGAACAGGCGGAGGTGGTGGTGACCACCGGCGGTACCGGCCTGCACCCCCGCGACGAGACCCCCGAGGCCACGCTGGAGGTCGTCGACCGGCTCGCGCCGGGGATCGCCGAGGCGATGCGAGCAGCCTCGCTGGAGGCGACGCCGATGGCCATGCTGTCGCGTGCCGTCGCCGGGGTCACAGGGCACTCGCTGGTCGTCAACCTGCCGGGCTCGCCCAAGGGCGCGCAGGAGAACCTGCAGGCCGTCGTGGCCGTTCTCGGTCATGCCGTCGAGCAGCTCCGAGGCGGCGATCACCGCAGCTGACCAGCATGTGTCCTCATGTAGCGAAGCGGTAGGACACGAGAACCCGGCGGTGTGTCAGGACGCCGCAATGCTTCATGGGTTTCGCGCGCGCATGCTGTTAGGTTCGCAGCCGATGGGGATTCTCGTGGTGATCTTGCTTGGGGGGCTGTGGGCTTCGATACTGCTCCCCGGCGCGCTGCGTTCGCGGCGCAACTCCTCGCCGATCGATTCGATCCTGGCCTTCGAGCGAAGCATGAGTCTGCTTGCCCCCCGCCGCCCTGACGAGCGGCATCCCGGCCGTCACGTGATGGTGCTGGATCGTCCGGCCAGCCTGACCGGCCGTGTTCGCGCGGATGTCCTGGCCCGCCAGCGTCTTGCCCTGTTCGGCATGGCCGCTGCGACGGTCCTGTCGGCGGTCCTTGCTCTGGCCTTTGGTGGTGCCTTCGTCGCCTTGTTCGCGCTGGTGGCGTTGGCCTTTGCCACCTACGTCACCGTGCTGCGGCGGCGTCAGGCTCGTGCGGCCGAGATCCGCGCGAAGATCCGCCACCTGCATCGGGCGCCCGACACCGCGCCGGTGGAAGAGATCCGCCGCTACGGGACCTGAGGCCGGCGTGGCGACCTGACCCGCTGAGCGCCCGCCGTCACGATGTCCTCGGCGCCCCGTCGGAAGGGGTTGAAGGGCTGCTACGATGCGGCCTCCCAGGGGCTGTAGCTCAATTGGTAGAGCGCCTCGGTCGCATCGAGGAGGCCAGGGGTTCGATTCCCCTCAGCTCCACCAATGTGATGTCTCGGGACACCGTGCACAGGTGTCTCGGGACATTGTTCATGTTTTGGGCTGGGGTTGGTAGTCGCGGGTGGGGTCGAGTTCGAAGTCTCGGAGGAGTTCGCCGTCGGTGGTGGTGACGCGGACGTGGAGGTCCTTGACGAGGATCAGCACGGGTCTGCGGGCGTGTCGTCGCCCCATGCCGATGTGGTGCAGCCGGCTGTTGTGGCGCAGGGTGAGCTTGCCGTCGCTGTCGATGGTGTCGTGGCGGACGCGGTAGTGGGCGTCGCGGAGGGGGACGCCGGCGGGGGTGGCCTTGGGACGGGCGTGGTAGGCCTGCTGTGGGGTGCGCCGGCTCAGAGCACGGTGGGGACGTACGGTGTTGTAGTAGGCCTGGAAGGTGTCCAGCTGGGGTTGGAGTTGGATCACTGAAGCTGCTGGAGGCTGGCTGGCCAGCCACTTCTTGACGGTCTGGTGGAAGCGTTCGACCTTGCCGCAGGTCTGGGGGTGGTAGGGCCGCGAGTGGCTGAAGGCGACGCCGCGAGCGTGCAGCGTCACTTCCAGCGCGACCCGACCCTGGCCGCGGTAGCGGCCGGTGAACACCGCCCCGTTGTCCGACAGCACGCTGGCGGGATTGCCGTTGACGATGGCGGCGTGGCGAAAGCAGCGCTCGACATCGGCGGCTTTGAAGACTCGTTGGCAGGTGCTGGCCACACACAGGCGCGAGTGGTCGTCGATGATGTTGAGGATCTCCACGTCGCTGCCGTCGCTCAACAGCCAGTGGGTGATGTCGGTCTGCCAGCGCTCGTTGGGCTGCTCGGCTTGGAAGCGGACGTACGAGCTGTTTGGCCGCTTGTGGGGCTGAGACGTGACGAAGCCTCGCTGCGTCAGGATCCGCCAGATGGTGCTGACCGCCGGGCTGGTGCCGTGGCGCTGGGCCAGGTGGAACGCGATCGTGGCCGCACCCGCCTCGTGGCCCGCCTTGGCCAGCGTCTTGCGGATCTCGACGATCTCGTCGTCCACCTCGGCACAGGTCCGCCTCGGCGAGTGCAACGAGCGGCGTGAACGAGGCCGCAGACCGGCCTCACCCTCGGCCAGGAACCGCTGCACCAAGGTTACCACCCACCGCCGGGAGATGCCGTAGTCGCGGGCCACCTCGCTCTTGGACCGGCCTTGCACAACCACCGCGGTCACGACCAGCTGCGCCATCCCCATCGTCCACCCCTTGTTCGCAGGTGTGAACG
>JALZLF010000083.1 GCA_030858865.1 Actinomycetota bacterium
GTCCTCGACCAGGCGATCGAGGTCTTCCACCGACACCGCAGGCACTGGCGCATCGGCGGCGCCGGCCGAGGCGTCCAGCCTCTCGCGGTCCACGACCTCGAGAACCTCGAGGACCCTTTGGAGCCGGTCACCGCAGCGCAAGCCGCCGATCACGGCCATCCGGCCAGGTAGCACGTGGCGGCCCACGCTGAGTCCGCTCGCCACAGCGCGCTGGCGGACCGTTGCGCTCACCGGTGGGACAGCGCGCAGAAACGCCTCCGCCGTCCCACACGAGTCAAGGACGTCGCCGGGTCCGGTGGCGGCGACGCCCACGGCGGCTGCCTGGTGGTCGTGCCCGGCGACGGTGAGCACAGCGCCGGCCAGCCGCCCGAGACCACCGCGGACGCGGCCGGCGGGCTCCCCGGCCTGCCGCAGCTCCGGCAGCATCTCCGGAGCGATCCCGCTCCAGGCCAGCGACTCCGGCCACCAGGCGCACCGGTCGAGGTCCAGCCACCCGGTACGCGACCCCAGCGAGGGCTCGGCCACAGCCTCCCCGCCGATCGCGTGGACGATCCACTCGGCCACGCTCAGCCAACGGCGCCCGGCAGCCACCTGGGAACGGTGGCGGCGCAGCCAGCGGTACTTCACGGCGGTGGGCTTGGGCCCGACCGCCAGACCGGTGCGGCGGGCGACCTCGTCTGCCCCCAGCTGCTGGGCCATGGCTACGGCGTCGTGCGCCCCACGCTGGTCGTTCCAGGCGATGGCGGGCAGCAGGGGCCGTCCGGCCGCGTCCAGCAGCACACCGGTCTCGGCCATGCTCGCGACCCCGACGCCGGCGACCCGTCCAGACGGCGCCCCGTCGAGGGCCTGCCGCGCCGCGTCCAGCGCGGCGGACAGCAGCGCCTCCGGTTGCGCCTCGGCACCGTCGGGCGGCAGCGCGGTCCAGCGGGTAGCCCCGACTCCCCGGGACCGCTCGGCGCCATCGGCGGTGAGCACCACCGCCTTGCAGGCGCTGGTGCCGACGTCGATTCCCACCAGCAGCGGCTCGGTCATCGCGGTCCCCGTGAGGCTGCGGGCACAGCTGGTGGCCGGCACCGCACCGCGAGAAGGTCGCCGGTGACCGCTGCGCGCCCGGCGGCGGACGGCAGCACCACGGTGTCGCCGCGGGCGATGTCGTAGCTGCCTGCCCGTTCGGTTTGCAGCGTGCCCCGCCCGCCCCCGGCGACGAGCACCGAGTATCCCGCGTCGAGCTGAGCGGTGGGTTGGGGCCGCAGCCGCTCGCCGCGGAAGTACGCGTCCGCGCTGGACGGGAACAGAACCTCGACCCCGCGGCGGTCGGAGCCTTGCGGCCGGGTGGTTCGCAGCTGCGACAGTCGCCCTTCGTCCCAGCCGGAGCGGTCGACGCAGGCCAGTGCCAGCTCGAAGCCCAGCCTCAGATGCCCGTCGACGCTGCCGTCCAGATCGAACCCGTCCCACTCCAGCAGCACCGAGAAGTCCGTGGGCTCCTGCAGCTCGACGACGAACACGCCCTCGCCGATGGCGTGCGGCAGCCCGGCGGGCACGAGCACCGTGTCTCCCACGGTCACCCGGACGGCGTTCATGGCGTCCAACATCGCGCCGGCGTCCTGGGTGGCGACCCATTCGTCCAGGACCGGTCGTTGCACGTCGGTCCGGAAGCCGAGGTGCACGACCGGCTCGTCGACGCAGGTCTCCGCCACCACCCAGGCCTCGGTCTTGCCGTAGCGGCAGTCCAGGTGCCGCCGCGCGAAGTCGCGATCGGGGTGGCAGTGCACCGGCAGCCGCTGACCGGCGTCCAGCAGCTTGACCAGAAGCGCGGGGTCGGCCCCGTAGTGATCCGCGTGGGCGGCGCCGAGCCATCCCTCCGGGTCCGCGGCGATGGCGTCGGTCAACCAGCGCCCGTCGGGCAGACGGGTCAGCCCGGCGACAGGATCGGCGAAGATCGTCGTGGTCGACGCCACCCAGTCCTCGGGCAGGTGGTCGTCGCTCACGTCGAGACCGCGCAGTCGGGCGATCCCCACGCCGCCGCGGAAGAAGCGCGGCGGTCGGTTGGCAGGCAGGAACAGCGGCTTCACGGCGTCACCTCGCCGCAGCCGCGGAGGGCAGGGTTGTGTCCTACCGCTTCGCTACCTGAGGACAGGGTCAGATGTCCTACCGCT
The DNA here is from genome assembly GCA_030858865.1 of Actinomycetota bacterium. Classification (GTDB taxonomy): domain Bacteria; phylum Actinomycetota; class Nitriliruptoria; order Euzebyales; family Egibacteraceae; genus JACCTL01. The sequence continues at coordinate 2,157 of JALZLF010000083.1, forward strand.
TCGCTACATGAGGACAGGGTCAGATGTCCTACCGCTTCGCTACCTGAGGACAGGGTTGTGGGCAGGACGACCCGCTGGTGTGGTCTCGTGTCGCCGGCGAGCCTGCGAAACAGCAGCCTGGCGGCGGTGGCGCCCATCGCGGCGGGGTCGTGGGCGATCACGGTGATGGGCGTGGCCAGCATGTCAGCCAGCTCGAGGTCGTCGAACCCCACCAGCGCCACCGAGTCGTTCCGGTCGCGCAGCGCTCGCAGCGCGCCCAGGCTCATGCGGTTGTTGACCGCGAACAGCGCGGTCGGCGGGTCGGCCAGCGCCAGCAGCTCGCGCGTCGCGCGGGAAGCGTCACCGGCATCGTGCAGTCCGCTGCACAGCAGACGCTCGTCGACCTGGATGCCGGCGCCGGCCAGGGCGGCGCGGTAGCCGCTGGTCCGCTGCTGAGCGGTCAAGACGGTGCTGCTGTCGCGCAGGAGGCCGATGCGCCGGTGGCCCCGCGCCAGCAGGTGCTCGACGCCGCGGCGAGCACCCCCGACGTTGTCGAGCACGACGGCATCGGCCGACATGCCGCCCGGCGGCCGGTCGAGAAACACCACGGCGGTGCCGAGCGCGATCTCGGGCAGGAGGTAGCTCTGGTCGCGCCCCGCTGGCACCAGCAGGATCCCGTCCACCCGACGCATGCACAGCGTGGCGATCAGCTCACGCTCGTGCTCGGGGTCCTCGTCGCTGCTTCCGGTGATGACCAGGTGGCCCTCGTCGCGTGCCACCTGCTCGACGGCGCGCGCGATGCCGGAGAAGAAGGGATTGCCGACATCGCCGACGACCAGCCCGATGGTGGTGGTGCGCTGGCCTGGCCGCAGGCTGCGGGCCAGGTCGTTGCGCCGGAAGCCGAGCCGCTCGATCGTGTCGGTCACCCTGACGACGGTCTCCGGCCCGACCCCCCGCTCGCCGTTCACCACGCGCGACACCGTCTTCAGACTGACGTCGGCGGCTGCGGCGACGTCTCGCATCGTCGGTCGGATGCCTACTTCACACTCCTGCGTGCGCGATAAGACAACGTTGTCATGCCAGCAGGCCACAGCGAATACGCCGTGTCAAGACCGGATTATAGGGTTTTGTCGGGATCTGGCTGCGGCTTGTCACGCTCGTCCGGCGGCGAGCAACAGCTCGATCTTGTTCACGGCGACGGTCCGCACCGCCGCCAGGCCTCGTGCGCGCACGTCGGGGTCGACGGCGTCCAGCGCCGCCGACGTCATCCGCTCCCCGTGGTCCATGGCGCCCAACAACGCCTGCTCGAAGTCGGTGGCGATGTTCATCTTGGAGATGCCGCCGCCGGGCAGGCGCACCGCGCGGGCGACCAGGTCCGCCGGGAGCCCCGATCCGCCGTGCAGCACGATCGGCGTGGAGCCCACCGCCCTGCGGATCGCCGTCAGGCGGGCGAAGTCGATCGTCGGCCCAGCCGGAGGGTAGACGCCGTGCGCGGTGCCGACCGACACGGCCAGCGCGTCACAGCCGCTGCCGTCGACGAACTGCCTGGCCTCCTCGGGGTCGGTGTAGGCCGCGGCACCGCCCTCGGCCTCCATTCGGTCGGTCGTGGTGAGGCGCCCAAGCTCGGCTTCGACGCTGACTCCTCGGCCGTGCGCCTCCTCGACGAGCGCGCGGGTGCGGGCGACGTTGACGTCGAACGGCTCGGCGGACGCGTCGATCATCACCGACGTGAAGCCGGCGTCCATCGCCTCGACGACGAGTGGCTCGGCGAAGGTGTGGTCCAGGTGCAGCGCGAAGGGCAGGTCGACCCCGAGGTCGCTGACGACCCGACCCACTTCGTCGCGGAAGGCCTCGGGCGTCAGGTCGAACCACCCGAGCTCACGCTGGCTGATCTCGAGGATGAACGGGGCGCGCCGTTCCAGCGCCGCCTCGACGAGGGGCCGCACGCACGCCAGGTAACGGGCGGAGAAGGCGGGGACGGCGTAGCCGTGGCGCTGGGCCTCGGGCAGCAGGTCGTTCAGCGTGGACGCCGACGGTAGCGGGTCACGCATCCTGGTCTCGTGTGCGCGCCGCGTGCCAAGCCTCGCGGACGGCGGTGTAGTCCTGCACGGTCATCTCCTCATGTGATGCCACGGATTCGTGGATGGGGGAGCCAGCCTCTGCCATCAGCTGCAGGTAGTGCTCCCAGCCAACGTGCGTGCGTTCCTTGGTCCAGGGTGGGAAGCGGTCGACGTGGGTGGCGTAGTACAGCGAGGGCACGCCCAGCCGAGGCTGGACACCCACGTACTCGCGAAAGGACTCCGGGTCGGCCATGGGCCAGTTGTCGGTGTCGACCAGCAACTGCGGACAGGCGGCGGCGGCCACGCGGGCGCGATGGGTCATCTGCGGCACCACCGGCGCGCGAAGGTTGACGTCGTTGAGGCGGATCATGTCCGTCACGTCGGCGAAGTGCGGGTTGGGCGTGTGGGTCATCACCAACGCGTCGGGCTTGGTGCGCTTGGTCTCGTCATACAGGATCGCCAGCAGGCGGTGCAGCAGCTCGACCCCCCAGGAGTCCCCGTACCGACGCATGCCGGGCCCGCTCGGGGTCCGCGCGGAGAAGTCGACTTTGAACCCGTCAGCGTCGTAGCCGTCCGGGCCGAGCATGCGCCGGACACTCGCGCGCAACACTGCTTCGTAGGCGGGGTTGGACGGGTCGGCGGCGACGGGCCGTCCGGCGGCGTTGCGTACGCACTGGTCGTCGGGCAGACCCTCACGATCCCAGGCCTTCCACCACAACAGCACCCGGCGGCCCTCCAGGTGCCGCGAGTCGATCCACCCCCGCAGGTCCGGCCACTTGGCGGGATCGGCGACGCAGGTGGCGTACTGGTGCTGCCACTTGTCGTCGAGCACGATCGTGTCAGGAGCCAGATCCCGCGAGGACAAGGCGGACAGGAACTCGTCGTAGCGCGACTGGGTGGCATAGTCGCGAGGACGCCCGCCGTTGGTTCCGGCAAGGATGCACTGCGATCCCCAGCCGCAGAAGATCGGGCCGGACCACCAGCCGGGCCGAGCTGGGCGGGGCACGGGTTCAAGAAAGCCGAGGTCACCCAGGGCCTCGACGTACGCGCCGATGCCGGTGTACGGGTCCGGCGCGTCGAACCCGAAGACCAGGGACGGGGCCGAGAAGCTACCGGTGACCGTGGTCTGTCCCTCGTACGCCAGCCGCAGTGAGAAGGCGGCTTCCACCGCGTCGTAGTGCAGCGCCGTGAAGTGCTGGTCTCCGGCGCTCGCGGCGAGTCCCATGGTCAGCCACGGTCCGAACGGCAGCTCGTCGGGGGAGTCCGGCGGAGCACCGCGACTGACGGCCAGGCAGAACGGCGGGGGCGTGAAGAACCAATGCTCCTTGCCGGGGACGGGACCGCCCAGAACGTCGAGGACCGTGGACTCGTCGGCTGGGCGCACCCGGCGCTCGGAGCCCCACGGCTCCGGGTTGAACACGCTGCGAAAGTCCGCTCCGCTCTGGAAGAACCCGCTGCCCTGGTGCGGGTCCCCGCAGTAGTAGCCGCCCAGCAGGTGGACGTCGGTCAGCTGGCCGCGTCCTTCCACCGCCACGGACAGCAGCAGCCGCCGAGGGTCGCAGTCCAGCGTGATCCGTTTCGACGCCCACGCCGTGCTCTCGGCGTCGATCGTGACGCGTTGCCCCTCGGCGGTCGCGCTGGTCTGCGGCGGGTGCAGCCTGGTGGTGTCGTCCAGCTCGCCGCGGGTGTGCAGGCTCGGCGCCAGGAACAGCTCTGCCCAGGGCGCGCCGCGAGGGTCGGCCAGGAGCGCGTAGGGCTTGCCGGCAGGTAGCCACAGCCCGTAGAACGGCGTGCGCACGTGCAGGCCGTTGTCGCGAGTGTCGATTCGCACCGTCATGGGGTGTGTCCTTGGCGGGGCGGGAAGGCCTCCGGGTCGTCCATCGCGACCAGACAGCCGTGCAGCGTGACCCCGACGCACCAGGCGTGCGACAGGGTGAGCAGCGAGCCCTTCGGTTGGAAGCAGTTCGTCTGGTAGTACCGCTCGCTGACCATGCCCTTGCGCGCGTTGAAGTCGCCGTCCTGGCGAGCGACGAACTGCAGGAAGCAGCTCAGGTTGTCGCGGGCGCGTTGCAGGTAGTGGTCGTCGCCGGTGTGCCGCCACAGGCGAACCAGCTCCGCCAGGCACACCAGCCCGTAGGCGTGCAGGTGCTGGTTGGACGGTGAGGCCTGGTCGGCGCCGCGGCTGCGGAAGTCGTAGTGGCCCAGCACGGTGTGCTCGTCGAAGGCGATGTTGTAGGTCCAGCGAAAGGTCATCATCCAGTCGGCCGCCTGCCGTGCCAGCCGCAGCCAGCGGCCGTCGCCGTCCGCCTCGTACAGGGCGACGTAGGCGATCAAGGCGTTGTAGGCGTCTTCGGAGGTTGGCGCCAGATGCACGTCCTCAGGCGCTCCGTAGATGAAGGCGTCCTCGACGAAGCCGGCGTAGTGATCCCCGGCCCGTCGTGCCACCGCCAGGAGATCCGGGTCGCCGAGCAGTCCGGCGCCCTCCGCCAGCGCGGCGATCCACAGCATCCCGGCGGCGGAGCCGCGCTCGACGACGGCTCCGGTGTCCTGGTGGTAGTAGGAACCCAGGTTGCCGGAGGCGTCCTGGGAGTCCGCCGCGAAGCCGAGGTTGTCGCCCGCGGCCTGCTGCCAGCGCGGCCGAGGCTGGCCGTGGCGGTCCTCCAGCCGCGCGGCGCGGATCAGGAACAGCGTCGCTTCGGCAAGGGTGCGCGCGTGCAGCCAGCTCGCGTCGGGGTTCCAGCCGCCGCGCCATCCCCGCTCCAGGGTCCACATGCCCCAGAACGTGCCCGCGGGAGTCCGGGCTCCGGCGATCTTGTCAAGAACCCGGGAGGCGGCCTCGACGTACGGGGCGTTCCCGGTCTTGCGGCCATAGGCCAGCAGCGCGTGCGCCCACGGGGTGCCGCTCACCCACCCGACGTGCATGTGGGCTCGGTCGAGCTCGGGGTTGGCACGGTCGAAGGCCGCGGTCTCGTACAACGCGTCGTGCTCGGATCGCCAGTGCCAGCGGTGCAGGCCGTACCCGGTCAGGGCAGCCGCCTGCGTGGGTGTCATCCACGGCGCGAGACGGTGATCGCGGCGATGGCGGTCGTACAGGTGGCGCACGAACGGGTCGTAGGCATGCGGCCGCGGCCCGGTGACAGCGATCCGGAAGCCGACACTGCGCCGCTCGCCGGGGTGCCAGCGGTGCCAGCGCACGTCCGACGGCGCCGGCACCGGGGAGCCGTCGTAGACCACAGGCTCCTCGCGATACGGCCAGTCCAGCCACAGCCGCGCGACGTGGCCGTCGAGGCCGAAGCCAACCCCGCTGAGGCCCAGGTCCGTCAGCGGCTCGGTGGCGAGGCCGACGCAGGCCGCCTCGGTCCACCCGAACACGGCCGGCACGGCGGCCCGGTCGGAACGAAACGACCACCACGACGACTCCAGCGGACCGGCGTCTTCACCGGCGGACAGCGCCCGGGGGTACCGGCGCAGGCACTCGGCGAAGCGGTTGTGGCGGTAGAAGCACCCGGGCACCATCCAATGCGGCTCGGTAGCGCGCCCGGGCAGGTCCAGCCCGAAGCGGACGCCGGCCTCCAAGTCCTCCTCGCCGTCGTAGACCAGCTCGAGCTCGACGGCGACGACGTCTCCTTCGACCCGCCAGCGCGACCGGGCGCGCATCGGGCCGGCGACGCTGTGCAAGGCCAAGCCCCCGCCCTCCTCACCGGCCCTGTCCACGGGCAGGACGGTGACCTGTCCCGCCGGAGCCACCAGCGCGGCCACCTGTGCCACGGCGGCCTTGGCGTGATCGCCGACCAGCAGCCGTGGCTGGGTCGATGACCGGTCCAGGCTGAGCAACGATGACCTCAGGGGTGTTCCAGGCCCGTACCGTCTGGCTCTTCCAGCAGGTTCGTCTCGGTCACCGGCTCGCCGCCGGCGTCGGGAACGCGGAAGGTCTTGATCTCACAGGGACCGAAGTCTGCCTCGATCTCCCGGTTCCACCGAGGCAAGCGGATCCGTGCCCTGGTCGCCACCCGGTCGGTCTCATAGCAGCGCAGGATCACCGCGTCGCCGTCCTCGGCCGGCTTCAGCGCGCTCATCACGATGTTGGGCGCGTCGATGCGCAGGTAGGACTCGCTGGCCGGCAGCGGGCCGTCGTGGGAGGACTCGAGCACAGCGGTCGGGGGCTGGTTCAGCTCGGCGGCCAGGCGCACGGTGCCGGCGCGCTCCCAGCCGGCGGCGTGCGGGATGAGCCGGTAGGAAAAGACCTGCGTGCCTTGGTCCTGGAAGCTGTACAACCCGGCGGGATCGGGCTCGTGCGGGTCGTGGTGCGCGTAGATCGGGCTGCGCAGCACCGTCAGGCTGAGCTCGTCGCCGCGCAGGTCGAAGCTGTGCTTGCCGTCGTTGGCCAAGCTCAGACCGTAGACCTCACCGTTGTCCCGGCTGACGCCGGTCAGGTCCACCCAGCGCTGGCCCGGCTCCTCCTCGCCGTCGGCCGGACGCTCGACATGGCCGAAGGGGATCTCATAGGTCGCCTTGGGAGCGTGCAGGTTCGTCGGAAAGCGCAGCTTCAGCGCCTTACGCTGCTCGCGCCAGTCGACCACCACGCGGACGTCCACGTGGTCGAGGTCGCGGTAGACCGCAAAGTCCTGCACCATCCGGGAAGCGCCGTAGGCGCTGTCGACCCGTAGCACCGACTTGACCGGACCCTGCTCGACCAGCCGGAGCGAGGTGGCGCGGAAGGCGCCGATCAGCTTGTCGAAGCGCAGCACCCCGTGGCTCCAGGTGTCGCTCGGGTCGTCCAGCACCTCCGGCCGGGCCCCCTGGCCGCGCAGCACCTCGATCTGGAGCCGCTTGTCGAACAGGCTTTCCAGGTAGCCGCTGTCGGGATCGAAGCGCAGGCGCAGCCGCTCGCTCTCCAGCGTGGTGCAGGTCCCCGCCACCGGGGCAACGTCGGAACGCGGTACACGCGGGCGGACCCGGTACAGCCGGTAGCCCAGCGGCGGCAGGTCGGCCACGAAGGCCGCCCGGCGCCGGGAGCCGCCGACCGTGGCCAAGGACTGCACCGCTTGCGCCGCCACCTCGCCGCCCGCGTCGTCGACCAGGGCATCGTCGTCGCCGAACCGGGCGAGCTCCAGCTCTACGCACTGCCGGCTTGGCCATGAATGGGTGTTCCACACCACGATGGGCGTCGTGCCGTCCTCCCGGGCGATGTCGATGCGCCAGGTCAGCGACTGCAACGCCGCCTGCGCCGCACGGGCGGCCACGGCCGTCGCCTCACCCAGCTCGTCGCGCGCGTCGGTGTAGGCAGGCTCGATCGAGGTACCGGGCAGCAGATCGTGGAACTGGTTGAACAGGACGTTCTTCCAGGCCCTGGTGAAGTCCTCTGTGGTGCGGTGGCCGGTGACCCGGTTGGCGACGGCGCACAGGCGCTCGGCGTCCAGCAGCAGGTTCTCGGCGCGCCGGTTCCAGCGCTTGATGCCCGAGTGGGTGGCGTAGCAGCCGCTGGCGTGGTGCTGGAGCTCGCTGTGCACGACCGGCAAGTCGACGCCGGCTTCGCGCACGGCGGCGAAGAAGCGTTCCGGGGAAGAGAAGACCAGCTCCGGCAGGTCGGGGTCCTCCCGCAGCCGGCGGATGCTCGTCAGGTTCTCCACGGTCGGGCCGCCGCCGTGGTCGCCGACGCCGTAGAAGCACATGAGGTGGTCCACCGGTGACTTCATCTCGTCGGCGCAGCGCCGGACATGGGTGTCCACGGCCTTCCCCCACGATCCGTACTCGTAGGCGATGCGGAACGCGAGCACGCGCGACCCGTCGTCGGACTCCCACCAGAACACCCGGCCGGGCAGTCCCTGCTCATGCGGGCCAGGGCGCATGAAGACGTAGGCGGACAAGCCGCTCTTCGCCAGGATCTGGGGCAGCATGCCGGAGTGCCCGAAGCTGTCGGGGTTGAAGCCAACTGAGGCGGTGACGCCCAACTTCTCGGCGAAGTAGCGCTGGCCGATGAGCGCCTGCCTGGCGAACGACTCGCCGCAGGGAACGTTGCAGTCGGGCTCGACCCACCAGCCACCGACCACCTGCCAGCGGCCCTCGGTGACACGCTGCTTGATCTCGGCGAACATCGCGGCGTCGGTGCGCTCGATCCAGTCGTAGAAGGCCGCCGAGGACGCGGTGTAGACGAAGTCGTCGAACTCGGCGAGCCGGTCCAGTGCCGACCTGAACGTCGCCTTGACCTCGGCGAACCCCTCCGGCCACTGCCACAACCACACCGGGTCGATATGGGAGTGGCCGATCAGGTGCAACGTCTGCTGCGAGCGGTCTGGAGTGGCTGCGGCGGTCATGTGGCCTCGGGGTCGGCGAGCCGTGGCCCTGGCAGGGTACGCGCTGCTGGGTGGCACACGCGGCTGGCGGTGATCCGTTATGTTGCGACCAGAAGCGACTGGCTTGGCCCCTGGTCCCGCCCCCGCCACCCCTCAGCAGGGCTCGGACCCCAGCGTCGAGCCAGGCGGGCCAGGTGTTGACACAGCAGTGATGCTGACAAGAATCCTGAAGTAGCGAAGCAGTAGGACAACACCATGGCGGCCCTGCAGGGCCGCTCGAGTCGAGCCAGGAGATGCGATGTCACCTCGACACAAGCTGCTCGTAGCCCTTCTGACCGCCGCGCTGCTGCTGGCAGCATGTGGTGGCGGTGAGGAAGAAGCGGCCCCGCAGGCCCCGGGGGGCGCCAGCGGCGGCAGCGAGAGCGCCGTCGAGGTCAGTGGTCCGTTGTTCGCCTTCGGCTTCGGCTACCAGTCGGGTGACGAGATCGCGAAGGTGCGCATCGACCGCTTCCGCGAGGAGTTCCCGGACGCCAGGGTCACCTTCAGCGAGAGCGGCTTCGAAGAGCAGCCGTTCCTGTCGGCGCTGGCCAGCGGTGAGCCGCCGGACATGGTCAACATGTCGCGCAACACCATCGGCACCTTCATCGCCCGTGGCGTCCTGGCGCCGCTGGACGACTGCATCGCCCAAGAGGGCATCGACATGGGCGTCTTCTACGAATCGGCGCTGGCGCAGGTGACGGTCGACGGCACCGTCTACGCCTTGCCGGAGTTCCTCAACAGCCGCATCTGGATCCTGAGCAACCCGGCGTTCGAGGAGGCGGGTCTTGACCCGCAGAACATCGACCTGTCTGACTGGGAGGCGATCGCCGACGCCAACGAGCAGCTCACCAAGCGCAACGGCAACCGGCTCAACCGCATCGGGATCGACCCGAAGCTGCCCGAGTTCCTCCCGCTGTGGTCGTGGGCCAACGACACTCCCATGATCAGCGAGGACGGGCTGACGTCGCAGCTGGAGGCCCCCGGTGTCGCCGAGGCGCTGGAGTTCTCCAACAGCCTCCACGAACCCGCCGGCGGCCGTACGCAGTTCCTCGACTTCCGCGACACCTGGGACTTCTTCGGCGAGAAGAACCAGTTCGCCGCCGACCAGCTGGCCGCCAACCCCTACGAGCAGTGGTACCTGAATGTCCTCGCCGACGTCTCGCCCGACGTCGACATCACGGTGCGACCCTTCGAGACGCGCGGCGGCGAGCCGTTCACCTGGTCGGACGGCAACGCCTGGGCGATTCCCGCCGAGGCCAGCAACCCCGAGGCGGCCTGCGCGTTCATCGCCACCATGACGAACGCCGAGACGTGGATCGAAGCGGCCGAGGTGCGCACCCGCAACCGCAACCGGGACAACGAGCCGAACCTGGGCGTCTACACCGCCAACCGCGAAGCCGACGAGGTGATCTTCGAAGACCTCAACCTCGGCGAGTGGCCGAACTTCGAGCAAGCGGTGCAGACGGTGCTGGAGGTGCAGGAGAACGGCTTGAGCATCCCGCCGTCGCCGGCTGCGGCGCAGTACGAGGAAGCCTGGATCTCAGCGGTCAACGAGGTGATGACCGGAGGAGGCGAGCCCGCGGCGGCGCTGCAGGCCGCTGACCAGGAGGCGCAGGAGGCCATCGACGCCGCAGCTCGCTGACCGTCGGTAACCGCGATCACAGGAGACCAGGATGGCCATCCGCCGCAGTGACCCTCAGCAGCAGACGTCGGGCGGCCAGGATGGCGGACCTAGGGCCCCGCAGCGGAGACTGACCGGTAGCCAGCGCGAGACGCTGTGGGCGGTCATCTTCCTGTCGCCGTGGATCATCGGCTTCCTGATCTTCATGGCGGGGCCCATGCTGTGGAGCCTGTGGCTGTCGTTCACCGACTACGACCCCCTGGTGCCCAACACCAACTTCATCGGCATCGAGAACTACCAGGAGATGGTGTCGGATCCCAACGTCCGCATCAGCCTTTGGAACACGGTCTTCTTCACCATCTTCAACGTCCCGGGCACGATCATCATCGGCCTGGTGCTGGCACTGCTGCTGGACAGAATCGGGCGGGCAGCTGGCTTCTTCCGCACCGCCTTCTACCTGCCGAACATCACCCCCGCGGTGGCGGTCGGCGCGCTGTTCCTGCTGCTGCTCAACGGCCGCGACGGCATCCTCAACCAGGTCCTGCGGTCGGTGGGACTGCCGGGACCGAGCTGGCTGAACGATCCCGCGTGGATCAAGCCCGGCATCATCCTGATGATGCTGTGGAGCGTCGGTAGCACCGTGATCATCTACTTCGCCGCCCTGCGCAACGTACCCCAGGTGCTCTACGAAGCTGCGCGGGTGGACGGGGCGAACGCCTGGCAGCAGTTCCGCACCGTCACCGTACCGATGATCAGTGGGGCGATCTTCTTCACCCTCATCATCAACACCATCGCGTCCCTGCAGCTGTTCACTGAGGTGTACGCGATGTTCTTCGGCTCCCAGCAGTCAGGCGCCGCCGGGGAAGCCGCGCTGTTCTACGTCATCTACCTGTTCCGCAACGCGTTCGAGTTCTTCAACATGGGCTACGCGTCGGCCATGGCATGGCTGTTGTTCGCCGTCATCGGCGTCATCACGTTCGTGCAGGTGAAGACGAGCAAACGCTGGGTGTACTACGAGGGAGGAGAGTGACATGGCCATCCAAGACCGTGCACAAGACCAGGAAGAAGTGGATCGCTCTTTCGTTCCCGACGTCGAACATCCTGAGGCCGCGACCAATTCCGGATTGAGCGTCGGCAGTATCATGATGCGTGTCGTCTTTGTGGCCATGCTGCTCGGCGCCACGGCGCTGTTCGTTTATCCCCTCATCTGGTTGCTGTCCGCGTCGCTGAAACCTCCGGCCGAGGTCTTCAGCAACGACCTCATCGGCAGCGAGCTGCGCTTTGACAACTACACCCGGCTGTTCGCCATGGCGCCGATGCTGCGTTGGACGTGGAACAGCCTCATCGTGACGTTCCTAGCCTCGTCCACCGTAACCGTCAGCTCAGCGCTGGTGGCGTTCGCGTTCGCGTATTTCCGATTTCCGTACCGCGGCGTCGTCTTCTCAATCGTTCTGGCCACGATGATGCTGCCTGGTGCGGTGCTGATGATTCCGCAGTTCCTCATCTGGGACAAGCTCGGTTTCAACAACACGCTCTACCCTCTCTGGGCCGGCAACCTGTTCGGGTCCGCGTTCTACATCTTCATGCTCCGGCAGTTCTTTCTCAGCTTGCCGCGCGAGCTGTTCGAAGCCGCCAACGTCGACGGCGCCGGCTATTTCCGGATGTGGCGGTCGGTCGCCCTGCCGCTGACCCGGTCGGCGCTGATCGTCGTCTTCATCTTCGAGCTCAAGGTCGCCTGGACGGATCTGGTCCGACCGCTGATCTTCCTTCGCGACGTGAACCTGTTCACGCTGCCCCGCGGCCTCAAGGCGATCATCGACAACCCGCAGATCGGCGGGCAGCAGCAATGGGAGCTCCTCGCCGCGGGCAGTGTGGTCGTCACCGTGCCGATGATCCTCATCTTCTTCATCTTCCAGCGCTACTTCATCGAGGGCATCGCCACCACGGGCTCCACCGGCAAGTAGCCGCCCCTGCGGTTCAAGGCACGCAGCAGCGCCGTCGCAAGCCGGCGCGGGTCTTTCCTCACCGCACGGAGGGCTCCAGGACCTGCCCCTGCGCGCGCAGCGCGTCCCGCAGACGGCCGATGTCGATGTCGTGGACCGCGCTGCCGGCTTCAACCGCCATCGCCGCGGCCACTCCCGCCGCGTGGCCGGCGATCATGAACTGCGGTTCCATTCGGAACGACGAGAACGCCACGTGTGAGGCGGAGACACAGGTGCTCACCAGTAAGTTCTCGCATTCGTCGCGTCGCGGCAGGAGCACCCGGTAGGGCAGCGGGTACGGCGACACCGGCACGCTCAGGTAGCCCTCCGTGAGCACCTCCGCGTGCACGTCCGGGAAACGCGAGATGGGCGCCGCCACCCACTGCACCTCTCGAACGTCGATGTTGTAACCGCCCATCCCCACGGCGTCGGTGACGCGCTGTCCGGAGCCAGCCTGTAGATCGCGCTGCGTGAGCACGTAGGCGCCCAGCATCCGCCGCGCCTCGCGCACGTACAGCTGCGGCGGCCAATGCCCCGTTCGCGGGAACTCGTCGGCCGGCAGTCCGAAGCGGCCTAGGTCCCGGCGTAGTCGGGGGGGAACAGCCGGGTCGGTGGTCAGGAAGTACAGCAAGCCCTGCGCCCACGCCAGATGCTCGGTGGCGATCTGTGCGCGACGCGCGGGGTCGGCGTCGGGATACGCCCAGCTGGCCCCGAGCAGGTTGGTCGACACGGGACCGCCGCTGTTGACGTCGACCTTGCCGTTGGGAAGCCGGCCGATCCCCATGAAATCAGGACGATCGGCGGAGTCGCCGAGCGCGGCGAGGTGGCGGCGCACCAAGACGTAACGGTCCGGGTCGTAGCCGACAGGTTCCGACAGAGCAAGACGCTGCCGCGGGTCCTCGGTCAGGCAGAGCCGGTAGCAGTACGACTGCACCTTGCCGTCGCCGTGTCCCAGCGGCCCGACTGCCTCGTATGGCTGCATGTACGGCAGCAAGCCACCGTCCGGAGCCAGTGCTGAGACCGGCACACCGAACTGATGCGGATTGGGGAGCAGCTCGACCCTTCCGGCCAGCGACTCTGCGTAGCGCGCCCGTCCTTCCCGACCCACAGCGTAGGAGACGCCGGCGGCGGCGAGCAGGTCGCCCTCGTAGCTGGCGTCCACGAAGCAGGAGGCGGCAAGGCGGCTGCCGTCGTCAGCGACCAACTCCCGGATACGGTCGCCAAGCCGCTCGACCCGGGCCAGTTGCCACGCGGGCTCGAGCGTCACCCCCGCCTCGTCGAGCCATTCGCGCATGATCCGTTCGGCGACCTTGGGCTCGAATCGCCAGGCAACTTGGTGTCCTACCGCTTCACTGCTTGAAGACGAACCGTAATGGCGGCCGATCCGCGCGAACAGCTCTCGTGCCAGCCCGCCGATCAGTGGCTCCTGGCGCTCGACGTCGGACCGACTCAGCCCTCCTGAGACCATGCCGCCGACGTGCTGCGTCGGATCCGCCAACACCACGCGCAGGCCCTGACGAGCGGCGGCTGTTGCCGCGGCGACACCTCCGGCGGTTGCTCCGTACACCACCAGGTCGATGCCAGCGGGACTCCCGCCCGATGAGGTCATCGCTGTCCTGTCATCAACCAGCGCCACGTCGCCGACGGTCGGCCGGATGCTAGCGGGCTGATGGCGCTGCTGTCCCAGTCTTGTGCCCTACCGCTGTCGCCGCATGAGGACGGTTCTGCCCGATACGCTGGGACGGGTGAGTCCAGCGTCACGGCCTGCAGCGTCTGTCTGGCGCAGTCTGCGCGGCGCCGCGTCGAGTCTCGTCGACGACATGGGAAGCTTCGTCGTGGCGAACCTGATTTTGGGGTTCGTGGCGGCCCTGACAGCGTTGGCCCGTGCGGCCTATCTTCCGGGCCTTGTGATCGGGTTGCTGCTGGTGCCGGTCACCTGTGGGTTGACGCGGCTTGCCGGTCGCGCCGTGCGCGGCGTGTCGGTCAATCTCACCGAGTTCGGCCATGGCGTGCGGTACCGGTTGTGGCCGCACCTGGCCCTCGGCGCGGCCCAGTCACTGCTGCTGGCCGTAGCCTCGGTCAACATCACCGTTGGACTGGCAGCCGGCAGCGCGCTGCCCGTCCTGGCGGCCGTCGTTTCCGGCTATGTGGCGCTGGCGACGTGGCTTCTGGCGACCGCCGCATGGCCTTTGCTGCTTGACCCGCAGCGCCACGCGATGCCGTTGCGGGCCGCTCTTCGACTCGCGGTCACCGTGGTCCTGAGGCGTCCGATCGGCCTCGTGGCGATAGCGTCGGTCGAGGCGGTGTTCATCGCCGTCACCGTCCAGACGGTCGTGCCGGCACTTGTCCTGCCCAGCTACGGCGCACTTCTCGCGGCCCACTACGTGCTGCCGGTCGCCGACAGCCTCGAGGGCCGAGGCGCACGGGTGCCCGGGTGAAGATCGGCTCTGGTCCACATAGCATCGGCCCCGCCCGCCGCGTACGTGGCCCACAACGGCAGACGCGCGGACCGAAGATCCCATCCCCGACGAAGGACCCTTGCGATGACCGACGTGCAGACGCCGCGACCCACGCTGAGCAGAGGTCAGATTCGCAGCTACACCGAGCAGGGATATCTGGTCCTGCGCGGCGTCCTGGACCGAGGAGACGCCAGCGCCTTGCGCCAGGAGGCTCACGCGCTGATGGAGCGGCTCACCAGACACCAAGGCATGGACGCGACGTGGGGCAGCGCCCGGGCCCCGGACAGCGGCCAGGCGACCCAGCTGCTGCACTGCCACAACGCCCAGTTCCAGGTTGGCGCGTTCACCAGCCTGCTGACCGATCCACGCCTGATGGATCCGGTCTCCGATCTCATCGGCCCGAACGTCCAGCTGCACCACACGAAGCTGTTCATCAAGCCGCCGGAACGCGGTTCTCCATTCCCGCTGCATCAGGACCACCCGTTCTTCCCACACGAACAGCACAGTGTCCTGGCGGCGATGGTGCATCTCGACGACGCGCCGTTGGAGCGAGGATGTCTGCGCGTCGTCCCGGGCAGCCACCGACAGGGGCCGTTGCCGCATGTCCCCGAAGGCGGGTTCCACTTGGCTCCCGAGGACTATCCTTTCGAAGCCGCCACACCGATCGAGGCCGAAGCCGGAGACGTCATCATCTTCTCCTACTTCTGCGTCCACGGCTCGGGGGTGAACACCAGCTCGGAGGCCAGGACCACGCTCCTTGTCCAGCTGCGGTCCGCCGAGGACCGGCCGCTCGACGAGAACTCCCACCCGTCACGAGGCCAAGGGATGATGCTGCGCGGCATCGACCCCCACGGCAAGGACACCTTCGGCATCGACAGCTGACAGCCGGGTCAGCGTATCGCTACGCGGCCCAGGGCAGGGGCCGCGGCCGCGGGAAGCGCGAGCGGATCTGGACCGGTGTCCCGCTGCGCGCGGAGCGCAGTGCCGCCTCCACGATCTCTACCACGTGAGCGGCGTGAGCGCCGCTGGTGAGGTGGGCGCCGCCCTCGACGGCGACGCGTGCCAACTCCTCGACGCCAGCTGCCCATGGCAGCATCACCCGCGGCGTGCGGATCAGCGGAACCTCCCGGTACGGCTCACCCGACGGGGAGTGCTCCAACCTTCCCCCGAAGGTGAACCAGGTCGAAAGCCACAGTGAACCGTCGTCCCCGTGGAGCTCGACACCGCGTTGGCGGGCCGGGTCGGGCACGTAGAAGTTCGTCGTGAGCCGCACCAGCGTCCCGTCCACGAGCTCCACCACGGCCACGACGAAGTCGGGCGCTTCGACGCTGAACCGCTGGCCGTCCCGCGTCCAACGTTGCGCCAACAGCGTCGTGGCGGAGGCCGTGACACGCACCGCTGGCCCCAGCATTCCGGTCAGCAGCGTCAATGGATAGACGCCGACGTCGAACAACGGCCCGGCGTCAAAGAAGGGCTGGGGTGCCGCGTGCCAGCGCTCCACTCGCCCCCAGTTGACGTCCGCGTACGCCAGCCGGACCGTCCCCAGATCCCCATTGCGCACCGTGCGCCACGCTGTCTGCGCCAATTCGCCAAGCAGCACGATCGGCGCCGACCCGAGCCGCAGGCTCCTCGCGTCCGCCACCGTGTTCAGTGATCGCGCCTCGGCGG
>JALZLF010000088.1 GCA_030858865.1 Actinomycetota bacterium
TAGCGAAGCGGTAGGACACATGCTGTCCTCATGTAGCGAAGCGGTAGGACACATGCTGTCCTCATGTAGCGAAGCGGTAGGACACATGCTGTCCTCATGTAGCGAAGCGGTAGGACACATGCTGTCCTCATGTAGCGAAGCGGTAGGACACATGACTGCTAGCGTCGCGTCATGCGTCTGGTCCGAGTCGCCCGTCCCGACGGGCCCGCGTTCGGCCTCGTCCGCGACGACCTCGTTGTCCTGCTCGACGGTCACCCGTTCGCCCCGTTCGAGCTGACCGACCAGGTGGCCCCGCTTGACCGCGTGCGGCTGCTCGCGCCGGTGCTGCCCTCCAAAGTGCTGTGCGTCGGGCGCAACTACGCCAAGCACGCCGCCGAGCTCGGCAACGAGGTCCCGGCCGAGCCGTTGATCTTCCTCAAGCCGGCGACCTCGGTGATCGGCCCCGGCGACCCCATCCGCCTGCCAGCGCTGTCCGACGACGTGCAACACGAAGCCGAGCTGGCGGTCGTCATCGGCCGGCTGACTCGGAAGGTCGCGGTCGAAGACGCGCTGGGATCGGTGCTGGGGTACACCTGCGCCAACGACGTGACGGCACGCGACCTGCAGCGCGGCGACGGGCAGTGGACCCGCGGCAAGGGCTTTGACACCTTCTGCCCGTTGGGTCCGTGGATCGAGACCGAGCTGGACCCCGCCGCCGGGTTGGCGGTGCGCTGCACCGTCGGCGGCGACGTCCGCCAGGACGGGTCGACCGCCGACCTGCTGTTCGACGTGGCGCAGCTGGTGGCCTACTGCGCGGCGTTCACGACGCTGCTGCCAGGCGACGTCCTCCTGACCGGAACGCCAGCCGGGGTCGGACCGTTACGCGATGGCGACCAGGTCAGCGTCTCGGTGGAAGGGATCGGGGAGCTGACCAACCCGGTTCTCGCCGACACCTGATGCTGCGCCGCGGACTGTCGCTGCTCGCGCTGGTGGCGGTGATCGCGCTGACCTACGCCTGGTTCTTCGGCCTCGTCGGCGACGACCGGCCGTTGGCGTCCAGGCTGATCCGAGGCGTGTTCTTCGCGGCCGTGTTCCTCGGCGCGCAGGCGTTCCTGGCCAAGCGGCGCGGCGTGACCCTGAGCCAGTCGCTGACGGGTCACCGCGACGACGGCCACAACCACCACAGGTCCCGTCATTGACAAGTCCCGGCGTTGACGGCCGCTAACCTTTGGTCGGTTCCGGCCACGCCGCGAGGAGCCCGCCGATGCCCGTGACCCGCACCCGCTTCTGTCCGGCGCCTAGCGGCTGGCTGCACGTCGGTGGCGCCCGCGCGGCGCTGTACAACTGGCTGGCCGCCCGTCACGACAACGGCGCGTTCGTCTTCCGCATCGAGGACACCGACGCCGACCGGGTCACCGACGAGTCGATGCACGGGATGATCGAGGCGATGCGGTTCCTCGGCTTGGACTGGGACGAGGGGCCGCAGGTGGGAGGCCCGCACGGACCGTATCGCCAGAGCGAGCGGACCCCGCTGTACGCCGCGGTGGTGGCGGCACTGCTGGAGGCCGGGGTCGCCTACGACGCCTACGAGAGCCCCGCCGAGCTCGCCGCCGAGCGAGAGGCGGCGCAACGCGAGGGGCGCCCCCCCGGCTACGGCGGTGGGCACCGCGATCTGACCGACGAGCAGCGGGAGGCGTTCCTCGCGCGGGGCCGTGAGCCCGTGGTGCGCATCCGGACACCCGACGAAGGCACGGTCGGCTTCACCGACCTCATCCGAGGACCCGTCGAGTTCGCGTGGGCCGACATCGCCGACTTCGTGGTGCAACGCGCGGACGGCTCGGTCACCTACTACCTGGCCAACGCCGTGGACGACTTGGCCATGGGCATCAACGTCGTCAGCCGCGGCGAGGATCTGCTGTCGGCGACGCCTCGCCAGCTGCTGCTGTACGACCTGCTGCTGGCCGACGACCTGCTGGACCGTGCGCTGGCGGACAACGCCTACCCCGGCCGGCCCGACGACGCCGTACCGCCGGTGTTCGCCCACCAGCCGCTGCTGATCGGCGAGGACCGCAAACCGCTGTCGAAGCGGCACGGCTCGGTGGCGATCGACGAGTTCCGCCGGCAGGGCTTCCTGCCCGAGGTGCTGGTCAACTTCCTGGCACTGTGTGGCTGGTCGTACGACGCCACCACCGAGCGGTTCACCGTCGACGAGCTGATCGACCGGTTCACCCTCGACCGGGTGGGTCGCAACCCCGCGTTCTTCGACACGGCCAAGCTGCGGGCGATGAACGGCGACCGGATCAAAGAGCTCGGCGACGCCGAGCTTGCCGAACGCCTGCAGCCCTACCTGCACGACGCTGGGCTGCTTGCCAACCCGCCGTCGCCCGAGCACCAGCGGCTGCTGCTCGGCTTGGCCCCGCTGCTGCGCGAACGCATCCAGACCCTGGCCGAGGCCGAACCGCTGGTGGCGTTCTGCTTCCGCGACGACGTCGTGTTCGACGACGCCGCCGTGGCCAAGCACTTCAAGGGCCGTGCCGGCGAGGTCCTGGAGACCGCGGCGCCAGCGCTGGCCGACATCGGCGAGTGGAACGCCGAGGCGATCCTGTCCGCGCTCGACGGCATGGCGGCCGAGCTGGAGCTGGGTCGCGGCAAGGCATTCCAGCCGGTCCGTGTGGCCGTCGCCGGCTCCGCGGTGAGCCCCCCGCTGCCCGAGACGCTGGCGCTGCTCGACCGCGACCTGGTGTTGCGGCGGATCCAGGCGGCGCGGCCTCTGGTCGGCTGATCGCACGGAGGTCGGGGGTTGGAGGCAGGCCAGTGCGGCTGCTACCGTTGGGTCCGCCCTTCGGGGGTGGTGTAAACGGCAACACGACTGGTTCTGGTCCAGTTATTGAGGGTTCGAGTCCTTCCCCCCGAGCCGCGGCCTCGTCGTCTAGCGGCCTAGGACGCCGCCCTCTCAAGGCGGTAACGCCGGTTCAAATCCGGTCGAGGCTACGAGAGCATCAGGCTGCGACTCCTTCGAGCCGTGTGCATCCGACCGCGCCCGCGACGGCGGGCGCTCACTCTTGCGCCTCCAGGTCGAGGTGGTTGGTCGGTTCGTCGAGCACCAGCCAGTTCGCACCCTTGGCCATCAGGATCGCAAGGCCGAGACGGCAGCGCTCGCCGGGGGAGTAGCTGTCGACGCCGCGCAGCACATGGTCGGCACCCAGGTCGAACTTGGCCAGCAGCGTGCGCGCGTCGGCCTCGGTCGAGGGCACGGCCGCCAGGAACGTCGCCAGACCGCAACCGCCGCCGGCCAGATCCGCGCCTCCCTGCCGCAGCACGCCGACCTGCACGCCCGGGCCACGGCGCAGCGTGCCGGAGTCTGGTTGCACGGCACCCGTCAGCAACCCGAGCAGCACGCTCTTGCCGGCGCCGTTATGGCCCAGCAACGCCAGGCGGTCGCGCCAGTGCACCGCCAGCGCCAGTGGACCGAGCCGAAAGGACCCGTAAGTCTTGACGATAGCGTCCACCTCGGCCACCAGGTCGCCGCTGCGGCTGGTCGCGGCCAGCGACAGGCGCAGCTCCCAACCGCTGCGCGGCTCGGCTACCTCTTGCAGGCGTTGCAGCCGGCGTTCCAGCGCACGCACCGACTTGCCAGCGCCGGTCGCCGCGCGCTCGGTGAGGAAGTCGCGTTGCATCTTGTCGCCATCGCGGGCAGGGCGGCTGTCCGACCTTCGCGCCGCGCTGGTCCGCTTCGTGCGGATGGAGCCCTGCAGGCGCGCGACCTCGTCGAGATAGGCGCGGTAGCGAGCCGACTGGGCCGACAGCAGCCGTGCGCGAGTCTGCCGGTACTCGGCGAACGACACGCCGAAGGGCCTCCGCGGTGTGGTTGTGCTCGTCGATCTCGATGATGCTGTCGGCGGTCTCGTCGAGAAACGCGCGGTCGTGGGACACCAGCAGGAACGTCGCATCCGCGGTCGCGACGAAGTCAGTGAGCAGATCCAGGGCGTTCAGGTCGAGGTTGTTGGTCGGCTCGTCGAGCAGGTACAGGTCGAAGCGCGAGGCGAGGATCCCGCGAGGCCAACGCGCACCTGTTGACCGCCCGACAGTTCTCCAAGGGGGCGCGACAGCATCGCGGCCGGCAGCTGCAGCGCCGCCAGCGCTCGCTGGACGCGGCCGTCGATCTCGTAGCCGCCGAGCGCGGCGTAGCGTTCGAGCGCATCGGTGTAGGCCACCGCGGCGGCCTCGTCGCCGGCAGCCATCGCGTCCTGCGACGCGTGCAGCTCACGCTCGACAGCGAGCAGCCCTGCGCGCAGCTTGAGGTACTGCTCGACGGTCGCGCTCGCGACGGTGCCGTAGTCCTGTGGCACGTAGGCCACGGTCGCGCCGGCGGGCAGCGACACGTGACCTCGGTCACAACGCAGCTCGCCGGCGGCCAACCGCAACAGCGTCGACTTGCCCGAGCCGTTCACGCCGACGACCGCCGTGCGGCTGCCGACGCCGACCGACAGTGTCACGTCGACCAGGGCAGGGCGCGCGTCATAGGACTTGGAGACGCCAGTGAAGGTGAGCATGGAGATGTCCGCGAGGTCGATACCGGCGCGGCGTGGTGCCGCGCCCGGTCAGCGGTGAACGGTAGCGCCCCTCGTCAGGTCGTTCTCGTCGGTCACCGCGAGGGCAGCAGGGCGCTACGACCCGGCCGTGACAGCAGGATGGCAACGGCGGTCAGACCCAGCAGGATGCCGACGAGGCTAACCGGTCCGCGGAAGGGGGTTGCCGCGCCGAGCACCGTCAAAGCGTGGACGACCAGGCCCAGCGGCCAGGCCCACGGTCGCCTGGCGAACGCGCCGGCGGCGACGACCGCGGCCAGGACAGCCAGGACACTGAAGGCGATGGCCGCGGGCGGGACGGCGCGATCGCCGCCGGGCCCCAGAGCAGACAGCAGCGGCAGTGACAGGCCAGCGTGCGCCAGGGCCAGGAGAACCGCGCCGGCCGACAGCACGCCCGACAGGCCAGCGATCACGACAGCAGCGGCAACGCCACCGCCAGCTCGCTCGCTGCGTGCCAGCCCTGTTTCCATCGCCGCCATGCTATCGACGGGTCATTTCAGGCGTTGGGATGCAGGTTTGTGGCTTTTCGACGAGTGACGCCGCGACAGATCGTTGCCTGCATGCCACCGAGTTGAGTAATGTCGCGATTGCGAAGCGTCGGATGCTTCCGGCGCAGACCGTTGGAGGTCGTGGTGGCGGAACGAGCGATCGGCGCACCGCAGCTGCGGTCGTCACGTGCCGTTCCCGCTGCGTTGCGGCCGTCGCGGATGGTCGTCGAGCGATTGCTCGATCCGCATGTCGACGTTGCCGTGCACCTGGGCGGCATCCAATCCGGGAGTTGCGCAGCAGCGCTGTGACGACCGCGCCCATCAGCGGGCGCAGAAGGAGACACCATGGCTGCAACAGGCAAGAAGGCAACCGGCACGAAGTCAGCCGCGAAGAAGGCCACCGCCGGCACGAGCGGTCGAAAGAAATCGACGGCGGGGAAGAAGGCCGCGTCGACAACCAGGAAGGTGGCTCGCAAGTCACCGGCCAAGAAGTCTGCGACCGGCAAGTCGGCGACCAAGAAGGCGACAACCAAGAAGGCGACAACCAAGAAGGCGACGGCCAAGAAGTCGCCGACCGCCGGCAAGAAGGCGTCCAAGCGCTCGACGGCCAAGACGTCCACGGCCAAGACGTCCACGGCCAAGTCGGCGGGGCGCAAGACGGCGGCGAAGTCCACCGCCGCCAAGTCCACCGCCAAGAAGGCCGCCGGCAACAAGTCGACGGCGAAGAAGACCACCGCGAAGAAGTCAGCGGGACGCAAGACGGCCCGCAAGACCGCCTGAGGATCAGCCGTCTGGGATCAGCCGCCGACGCGCGAACGGCGACGGCGCCGAGGCTCTACAGGCTGGCGATCGTGAGGTCGCGCACCCGACGGTCGTCGCCGTCTCCGTGGACCGTGAAGCGCACACGCTGGCCTAACCGCAGCTCGAGGAGGCCTGAGGCGGCGAAGGTCTCGGCGTCGACGGGCAACTCGGTCTGATCGTCGGTCAGGATGGTGCCCGTGTTGGTTTCGATGTTGAAGTACTTCACGGTCCCCTGCGGCATGCCGTGCTCCTGGAGTGGCCGATCGGTGGCTGTGCGAGCGTAGTCGTGAGCAGCCCGGCCACAAAGTGCACACATCGGCGGGGATAGCGATCAACGATGGGTGCTGTGGTGATCAAATCGAAGGTTGCGCTGCGAGCACTGGCCGTCACGTCGTTCGTCATCCTGGCGACAGCAGGATGGAGCGAACCACAACCAGCCGAGGTGGTCGGCGCTGTGACCAGCGAAGCGACGTCGGACGATGCGTTGACGGCTGCCGTGGCCGACGGTCTCAGCGAGACCCGGTTGTTGCCCGGCAGCGAGCGCCTGCTACGCCGAGACGGCGACGTTCGCCACTACGTCGCCACCAACGTCGATGGCGAACTGTGCCTCGTCGCGGTCATCGTGACAGCTGACAACGGTGACGTCGCGGCCTCCACGTGCGCTCGGCCGTCCGACGTGCGCGACCACGGGCTGCCCCTGCACCTGCGCGCCGGCGACGTCGGGACCTTCGCGGTCCTGGTTCCCGACGGCTATGACTCGGCCCGTCGCAGCGATGGGCGAGGACAGATCAAGGTCACAAACAACGTCGTCAGCGTCGACGCAGCGGCCACGTCGGGCATGCCGGATGACATCGTCGTGCAACCGCAACGTCTGGGCGACCCCGCGATCCAAGTCCCCGTGCGCCAGGAGGGTCGTTCCTGAGGCTAGGGGGCGAGCAGCTCCGGCGTGAGGTCCGCCGGGGTGTCGACGTCGTAGGCCAGTGAGGCCACGTCCACCCGGATTCCGCGAACCCCCGCCGCGGCCGCTCGTCGCAGGTGGGTCGCCGCCGAGCCGGGCCCGTAGGCGGTGACGATGACGCCCGGCGGCCGTCGCAGCAGTGCACCCGTCCCGCCGTCGCGAGTAGGAGCGACAACCACCACCGGACCGCCGTCCGCCGCTGCGGCGAAGACGCGGTCGAGGTCGGCACCGGTGGCCAGCGGCAGGTCGGCGGCCACCACCAG
>JALZLF010000095.1 GCA_030858865.1 Actinomycetota bacterium
CCCGGTGAGGTGGTCGAGGTCGGCCACGAGGTGGAGGTCGAGGTCCTCGACGTCGACCTGGACCGCGAGCGCGTCAGCCTGTCGCTGAAGGCCACGCAGGAAGACCCGTGGCGCCAGTTCGCCCGACAGCACTACGTCGGGGAGTTCATCGAAGGCAATGTCACCAAGCTGGTGCCCTTCGGCGCCTTCGTGAAGGTGGAGGAGGGCATCGAGGGCCTTATCCACATCTCCGAGCTGGCCGAGGCCCACGTGGAAGTGCCCGAGCAGGTCGTCAAGGTCAACGACCCGATCACCGTCAAGGTGATCGACATCGACGACACGCGACGGCGGATCTCGCTGTCGTTGAAGCAGGCAGTGCAGGCCGGCTACGGCTCGGCGCCGGAGATCGTGGAGGAGCCGGCGTTCTCGGCGACCGAGACGACCACCGAGGGGGCGGAGAACTCGGCCATGGGCGCCGCCCTTGCCGCCGCGATGCAGCGTTCAAGCACCGGCGAGGACGAGGCGAGCGGCATGTCCGTCGAGGACGTGGTGGCCAACCTGCAGGGCCGCGCCGACGAAGCGCCCGCGCCTGACGCGCAGGCGGCGTCCGACGAGACGGCGACCGAGGCTGCGGCGGCGACCGAGGAGACCGAGGCCGCGCCGGGAACCGACGAGACGGCTACCGAGGAGACCGAGGCCGCGCCGGGAACCGACGAGACGGCGACCGAGCCCGCACCGGCGACTGACGATACGGCGTCCGAACGAGCGGCGACCGACGAGACCGACGCCACCAGCGGCGAGGAGCAGTCCTCGTAACCGGAAGCGACCGCCTTCGGCTACCTGATCGCAGGCCGCGATGTTGCTGGCCGGGCTGACCGGCGGCATCGCCTCCGGCAAGTCGGCGGTCTCGGCGCGGCTCGTCGAACACGGCGCCGAGCTGGTCGACGCAGACGTCATCGCCCGCCGCGTCCTGCTGCCGGGAACGCCAACCTGGCAGCGGGTCCGCCGGCACTTCGGCAGCGACATCCTCACCCCCGACGGCGCGATCGACCGGCCGGCGCTGGGGCGCATCGTCTTCGCCTCGCCCCACCGCCGGGCGCTGCTCAACGAGCTGACCCACCCGCCGGTCATGGCGGAGATCGCCGATCGGTTGGAGGCCCTGCGGGCGTTCGACGGAGTGGTGGTGCTCGACGTGCCGTTGCTGGTCGAGGCGAACGCCGACCGCCCGTATGAAGCCGTCGTGGTCGTGGCCGCCCGGCCCGAGACCCAGTTGCGCCGGCTGGTCGAGCTGCGTGGCATGTCGCCCGAGGACGCGCGCGCCCGCATCGCCGCGCAGGCGCCCTTGGAGGACAAGCTGGCCGTCGCCACTCACGTGCTGTGGAACGACGGGACGCTCGACGAGTTGCTGGTGGCCACCGACGAGGTGGCCGCCGACCTGCGGCGACGCGCCCGTGCCAAACACGCCGGCGACGACTGACGATCGCCACGCTGGCGACGGCGGGCGGATGGGCCCTGGCGGCAGCGGCCGCCTATCCTGGGCTGATGGCCGTGATGGACACACGAGGACGGCAGCTACGCGACCTGCGGGTCTCGGTAACCGACCGCTGCAACTTCCGCTGCAGCTACTGCATGCCGCGTGAGGTGTTCGGCTCTGACTTCGTCTTCCTCGAGCGCGAGGAGCTGCTGACCTTCGAGGAGATCACCCGCGTCGTCGGGGCGTTCACGCTCTGCGGGGTGCGCAAGGTGCGCCTCACGGGAGGCGAGCCGCTGCTGCGACGCGGCCTGGAGGGGCTCGTGGCCAGACTCGCGGTGCTCGACGGCGTGCAGGACCTGGCGCTGACGACCAACGGATCGCTGCTAGCGGGCAAGGCGGCGACGCTGCGAGCCGCCGGGCTGCACCGGTTGACCGTCAGCCTGGACTCGGTCGACGAGGCCGTCTTCCGAGCCATGAGCGACACCACAGTGGGCTTGGCGCGGGTGCTCGACGGGCTGGCCGCCGCCACCGAGGCCGGCTTCGACGACATCAAGCTCAACGCGGTGGTGCGACGGGGGGTCAACGACGACGGGATCCTCGACCTCGCCCGGTTCGGCCGGAAACACGGCTACACCGTGCGGTTCATCGAGTACATGGACGTCGGCACCACCAACGGCTGGCGGATGGACCAGGTCGTCCCCGCCGCCGAGATCATCCGGCGGATCGACGCCGAGCTGCCACTGGAACCCGTCGAGGCGGCCTACGTCGGCGAGGTGGCGCAACGCTGGCGCTATCGCGACGGCACCGGTGAGATCGGCGTGGTGGCTTCCGTGACGCAAGCCTTCTGCTCCACCTGTACGCGGGCGCGCCTGTCGGCGGTGGGCGAGCTGTACACCTGCCTGTTCGCCAGCGCCGGCACGGACCTGCGCGGGCTGTTGCGCGGTGGGATCGACGACGACGGCCTCGTCGCCGCGATCGGCGGCCGCTGGGCGGTGCGCGACGACCGGTACTCACAGCTGCGGGCGTCGGCGACGGGTCGCAACGCCGGAGAGGGCGCGCCGAGGGTCGAGATGTCCTACATCGGCGGCTGACCAGCATCGACCGGTTCGGGACGTCGAGGCGGGCGGATCATCGCCCATGACGCCAGCCCCAGCAGCGCCACGCCGCCGAAGCCGATGGCCGCCGAGCCGTACACGAAGGCTCGGAGCCGCAGCTCGACGCGTACCAGCGCTGGGCGGGGGTCGGGCAGCGTCACGCCGAGTCCCTCCACCAGCGCCTCGTCGGGCGTGGCGGCCGCCTGGTCGCGCAGGTCAGCCCATCGCAGCGCACCGAAGCAGGCCAGCAGCCCGAACAGCACGGCGACCGCAAGGGCGATGCGCGCCTGCCGGCGGCGCTGCCCGGTGACGGCCTCGTAGGTCGCTTCGGCATAGCGCACCAGCAGGTTCACGGAAGGGCCGGAATCGGGCGACCCCGAACCTGCGCTCGGGCTGCGCCCTCGCTGACCGGGGTCTTGTGGCGACGTCATCGCCACCAGCCTGCCAGACCGCTCCCGGGATGCCGTGGCAATCTTGGCTGCATGCGGGACATCCTTCCAAACCTGCGCGGCTGGTGGGGCGCACGGACACCCTTCGCCCTGGCCACCGTGACGGGCACGCGAGGCAGTGCACCGCGAGACCCTGGCGCGGCGATGGCGGTGGGAGCGGCAGGGGAGGTGGTCGGCAGCGTGTCCGGCGGCTGCGTCGAGAGTGCGGTCGTCGTCGAGGCGCAAGACGTGTTGGCCTCGGCAACGGCCCGGACCGTGACGTTCGGGTACAGCGACGAAGATGCGTTCGCGGTCGGCTTGACCTGCGGCGGCGAGATCGACGTGTTCGTCCAGCGCGTCGACGCGGCCACGATGCCCTGCTTCGGCGACCTCGCCGCCGCGGTCGCCGCAGAGGCGCCCGCCGCGCTGGCCACCGTCATCGCTGGCCCCGCGAACGTCGGCTCGACGCTGCTGGTGCGGCCCGCGCAGCTTGGCCGGGGCCGGATCCCCGACCACCTCGGCACGCTGGGCGCCGACGGCCTGGATGCAGCGGTGCTCGACGACGCGCGCGGAATGCTGTCGCAGGGCCAGACCGACGTCCGCCACTACGGAGCCAACGGCGAACGTCGTATCGACGACGTAGCGGTGTTCGTGTCCAGCTTCGCCCCGCGGCCGCGACTGCTGGTCTTCGGCGCGATCGACTTTGCCGCAGCGGTGGCTCGTGCCGGTGCCTTCCTGGGTTACCACGTCACCGTCTGCGACGCTCGGGCGACGTTCGCAACCGCTCGCCGCTTTCCGCAGGCCGACGACGTCGTCGTCGAGTGGCCCGACCGCTTCCTGCGAGGCGCGACGGTGGATTGCCGGACGGTGATCTGCGTGCTGACCCACGACCCGAAGTTCGACGTGCCCTTGCTGGAGGTCGCGCTGCGCACCGACGCCGCCTACATCGGCGCGATGGGCAGCCGCGAGACCCACGCCGAGCGGCTCGATCTGCTGCGCCAGCGGGGCTTGACCGAGGATGAGCTGACGAGGCTGTCCTCGCCGATCGGGCTGGACATCGGGGCGCGCACGCCCGAGGAGACGGCGGTGTCCATCGCCGCCGAGATCATCCAGCGACGCTGGGGCGGCAGCGGCAGGCCATTGGGCGAGACCCAGGGGGCCATCCATCGCGACCGGCAGCCGCCGGTCGGGACGTGAGGGGCGTCGCCGGTCTGCTGCTGGCCGCCGGCGCAGGCTCACGACTCGGCCTTCCCAAAGCGCTGGTCGAGCTGGGCGGACAGTCGCTGGTCGAGCAGGGGGTGCAGACCCTGCGGTCAGGTGGCTGCGCGCCGGTGCTGGTCGTCGTCGGCGCCGAGGCGCCGCGGGTCCGCGAGATCCTGGCGACGCGCGACGTCGTGATCGTGGACAACCCTGCCTGGCGGTCGGGGATGGGCTCGTCGTTGCGAGCCGGACTCGAGGCGTGCGCGGGACAGGCTCAAGCGGCGGTCGTCGCGCTCGTGGACCAACCTGGCGCGCGGCCCGCCGTTGTGCGACGGCTCCTGGCGGCCTGGCAAGGCGGTGCGCGCGCCGCCACGGCCACCTATGCGGGACGCCGTGGGCATCCGGTGCTCTTCGACGCCGGACTGTGGCCGCAGCTGACAGCCGGCGCGCGCGGCGATGTCGGCGCGCGCGACTTTCTGCGCGAGCATGCTGACCTGGTCATTCCGGTCGACTGCGACGACGTTGGTCAGCCCGGCGACATCGACACGCCTGAAGACCTCGCGACGTGGCGGGAGCGGTGGTCGTAGCCTTATTGAGGACAAGGAGGCCCGCACGGCATCCGACCGACCCATCTTCATCCTGGGCTGTCCCCGCTCGGGTAGCACACTGCTGCAGCTGATGCTGCACGCCCATCCGCGCATCGCCATCCCGCCGGAGACCCGCTACCTGGTCGACGTCTACGAGCGACGGTTGGAGTTCGGCGATCTGCGCGCGGCGGAGCATCGGCGCTCCCTCGGCCATGCCATCGCCAAGACACAAGGCACCAAGTTTCGTGACCTGCACCTTGACCCTGACCTGGTCATCGAACGTATCGTCGAGGGACCGCCGACCATCGGATCGGCGGTCGGTATCACACTGCGGGAGTACGCCGGACGGTTCGACAAGCCACGGTGGGGTGACAAACGCCCCGGCTACTGGCGGCATCTCGGCGTGCTGCTCTCGCTGTTCCCGGACGCGCAGATCGTCCACATCGTTCGCGACGGGCGGGACTGCGTCAGCTCGCTGAAGCGGATGCCGTGGTGGCAACAGGGCGTGCTCGGCGCGATGGCAACCTGGGTGCAGGCCATCGAGGTCGGTCGACGGGCGCGGCGCCGTCTGCGAGCCGACCAGTACCACGAGATCTCCTACGAGCGGCTGGTCGCGCAACCCCGAACTGAGCTGGAAGCGCTGTGTGGCTTCCTGTCCGAGGACTTCCACGAGGCCATGCTGCAACCCCACCGCGTGGCCTCGGATGCGGTTCCCAAGCGCAAGCGCAAGTCGTGGCACACGCGCACCAGGGACACCATCAGCCAAGCAGCCGTCAACCAGTGGACCCAGCAGCTGACCCCCGTCGAGCTCGCGCTCATGGAGACCGTCGCCCGCCGACAGCTCCAGGCACATGGCTATCGACTGTCGGGGTCGGGAAGGCCGGATGCCAGCCAGCTGGCGGCGTACTGGCGGGTGTACGCGTGGCGGCAGGCGGTCGCCGCCAGGTGGCTGGCCGCCGACCGGGTCCGCACGCTGCGCTACCGGCGCCCCGTCGCTGCCCGGCTGACCATGGCCCAGCTGGCGGGCACGGGGAGCCGGTAGCGGCGCAGCCGGTGCCGGCCGTCACACCCCACACCTACACTCCAGATCGTGGACTTCAAGGTCGTCAGTGACTTCGAGCTGTCGGGAGATCAGCCGCGCGCGGTGACCGGCGTCGAGGAAGCGGTCGCACGAGGGGAACGCGACATCGTGCTGCTCGGCGTCACTGGCTCAGGCAAGACCTTCACCGCCTCGAAGATCGTCGAGGCGGTGCAGCGCCCGACCCTGGTGATCGCGCCGAACAAGACGCTGGGCGCGCAGCTGGCCAACGAGTTCCGGGAGTTCTTCCCGCACAACGCCGTCGAGTACTTCGTCAGCTACTACGACTACTACCAGCCTGAGGCGTACATCCCCAACACCGACACCTACATCGAGAAGGACTCCTCGATCAACGAGGAGGTTGAGCGGCTGCGCCACCGCGCGACGATGGCGCTGATGACTCGCCGCGACGTCCTGATCGTGGCCAGCGTGTCGTGCATC
>JALZLF010000108.1 GCA_030858865.1 Actinomycetota bacterium
CTGGAAGTCACCTTCGGTGATGCGCTCCAGCAGCTTGGCGTTGACCGGCGCCGCATTGCCGTCGGCGTCGGTGATGTAGACCTCCATCTCGACACCGATGGTGCGCCGGCCGGTCTCGAACGCGCCCGCGTCGATCAGCTCGCGCAGCGCGGCCAGGTTGGCCTTGACCTTCTCCCGGTAGCGGGTCCGGTCCTCGCGCGTGAACTCTGTGGTCTCGATGTCACGCCCCATGGGCGCTCCTTCATGCCAGATCGCTGGCCGTGAGTCTACGCACGACGTTCGCGCGTCAATCTTGCGACGCCCCGCGAGTTCAGCGCGCGGAGTTGTTGAGCACCTCGCGGACAGCAGCGGCGTACGGCGGGGTGACGTCGCCCGCCTCCAGCATCGCGCCGGCTTCCTCCAACAGCGTGGCGGCCAGCTCCGCCCGCTGCTCATCCACGGCTGCGGCCAGCTCTCGCAGGTGCTGCCCCAAGTCGGCGGCACCGGGTCCGGCGAACGTCTCGTCGCCCGACAGCTCGATGAGGCCGGCGACGTCGGGATACTGGGCCAGGACCTTCACGGTGGCCATGGCGAAGGCGGCGGGGTCCCCCCCAGCGCCGTCGAGCTGGCGCGCCTGGCCATACAGCCGCGCCGCCTGCGCGCTACGCGTGGCGTCCTCGGGCCCTTGCAGGGTCGCCAGGCTTCCGGCCGTCAGCTCGGAGTCGGGACCCGCCAGGTCTGGCCGTTCCGACACGCGGACAACGAGCCCGTCGACCGACAGCTCCTGGCGCAGGCGCTCCATCGCGGCGGCTACGACCGCGCCGTCCACCGTCGATGCCGAACGGACGCCGCTGAACAGGGCGACGATCCGCGCACTGCGGTCGCCCGCCGCCAGGCCGTCCAGCGCGATGAGGTCCTCGGCAAGCTCGGCGCCTGCCGTCCCGGTGCTCGCCGCGAACGCGGCGACGCCTGCCATCGTCACATCGGAACGCAAGGCGATCCGCACGCTGGTGGCGTAGGAGGACGGGACCTCTCCCGCGGCTGCACCCGCGGCCGCGGCGCCAAGGACCGCTGCTGCCGCCCTGGCACGTTCCTGTCCCCGCAGCGATCGCACCTCCAAGAGCTGGTCACGTCCCGACGGGCCGGTCAGAAGGTCGTGGCTCTCGGCGAGCCCGGCCATGCCGCGCAGCTTCAACAGTGGCTCGAGCACCCTGCGCGTGGTGTAGTCCAGATCCCCCGGCAGCGGTTGGGCCACCGCCTCGTTGTAGAGCCGAGCCACCTCGACGTCGGTGGCTGCCCCGTCCAGGCCCTCGAGGCTACGAAGATCGTCGGCGACCGCGGCCGCCTCGACGTCACCGTCGCGTTCAAGCAGTCCTGCCAGGCCCGCCGTCCCGGCTTCAGCGGCCATCACCTGGATGACGGCGCCCGCGTACGCGCGGCTGACCTCCCCGTCGCGCTCGGCGATCTTGGCGCTGTTGAGGACGTCCGCGGCGGCGACGGCCCGCTCCTGCCCGCGGACCTCGCCGACCTGTGCCACCGCCGCGATGGTGGCGTCCGCCGACGGCCCGGCGCTGGGTGGATCGGCCTCGGCCAGCGCGGTCAGCCCGGCGATGCCCGTCTCGTCGAGCAGCGCGGCGATGGCCGGCTCGCTGAAGGCACGCGCCACCCTGCCCTGATCCGCCGCCACCTCGATCTCACCGACGAGCCGCGCGGCCTCCGCCGAGCGTTGGGCACCCTCCAGCGCGCCCAGACCCTCGATGCGGTCGGTCAGCCCGACACCGTCAAGTCCCAGCTCCGCGAGCGGCGGCGTTGCCGACAGCACGGAGCCAGCCGCCGATCCGGGCGGAGGCCGCGCCGCCCCGGCCGGAGATGCGGATACCTGCGATTGGCGTCCAGCCTGTTGGGAGGCGGGATCGGCTCCAGAGGTCCCGACACCCAACAGCAGCCGCCCCACCGTCGCGAGCAGCGCCACGACGGCGACTCCGAGGAGGACCGCCACCGTCCGGCGCCCCCTCCGGCGCGTCGGCGCAGACGCCGGCGCCCTCAGTGCCCTCGGCGACGGGCGCGTCGTCGATTGCGCGACCGCGGGAACGGCCGCTGCCGGCGGCTGGGAGACCTCCAGGCTCTCCAGGAGGCTGCTGCACATCCCCGCCGCATCCTCGAACCGCCGTCTGGGGTCTTTCTCCAGCGCCCGGTGCACCGCGACCATCAACGCCACGGGCAGATCCGGCCGCTGCCTACCAAGGGGCGGTGGGCGCGACTCGACGTGTGCCAGGGCCACAGCCATGGCGTTGTCATGGTCGAACGGCGGGGCACCGGCCAGCATCTCGTAGAGCACGATGCCGAGCGAGTACAGATCGGAGCATGGGGTCACGGGTTGGCCGTTGACCTGTTCGGGCGACAGATACCGGGGGGTGCCCAGGATCCGGTGCCCACCGGTGATGGTCTCCGACGCGCGGCTCAAGCCTTTGGCGATCCCGAAGTCAGACAGCTTCGCACCGCCGCCGTCGCTGAGCAGGATGTTGCCCGGCTTGACGTCACCGTGGATCAGGTTCCGGCGGTGTGCCACGTCCAGGGCCGCAAGCACGTCCACGGCGATGTTCACCGCCTCGGCGGCCTCGAAAGGCTCAGCGCCCTCCAGCACCTGCGCCAGCGACCGCCCTGGCACGTACTCCATGACGATGTAGGCCATGGAGCCGTGTTCGGCGACGTCGTAGACCGTCACGACGTGCGGGCCGGCAAGCCGTCCAGCCGCTTGCGCTTCGTGCAGCAGGCGTGCCCGAGCCCGGTCGTCAGAGACGTCGACCAGCACCTTGACGGCGACCTGACGATGCAGGAACTCGTCATCGGCTCGCCAGACAGTGGCCATGCCGACACCCAGGGTGCTATGTCCTACCGCTTCGCTACATGAGGACAGGATCTCTTGCAGCCGGTAACGGCCCGCGAGCAGACGATCGTCGGTGCGCATACCCCCCTCGCTTCCGTCGCACCGGAAACGGTCCAACCACCGACCCTGGCGGTCTGGCCGATCCAGGCAGGCTACTGTGCCCTACCGCTTGGCTGCATGAGTCGCGCTACAGCAGTGACAGCTGGGCGGCTGCGGCCGGCCCCGAACTCCCGCCCGAGGTTGGTTCCTGCGCCACCGGAGAACGACGATCGTCCGGCAGGCCTCGCCACGACGGCGGCACCGGCGGGCGGCCGTGTCGCTGCCAGGCCGCCCGACGCTGGTCCGCGACGAACGCACCTACGCTCCGGCGGTACTCGGCGGGCGCGCCGCTGCGCCGGTACAGCATGGCGTAGCGGTCGACCAGCTCGGGGTGGTGGCGCTGGAGCCACGGCCAGAAGATCTCGCGCACGCCTGGCCGCAGGTGCAGCACGATCGGCGTCACGTGCACGGCCCCCGCACGCACCGCCGCGTCGACCACGCCCGCCAGCTGAACCCGGTCGTCATTCAAGCCCGGCATGATCGGCGCGAGCATCACGCCGGTCGGGATCCCCGCCTCGTTCAACGCCTTGACGGCAGCCAGGCGAGCGCGCGGCGAAGGGGTGCCCGGCTCGGCCGCCCGCCACAGATCCTCGTCAAGCAGGCCGATGGTCATGGCCGCCCCCACACCGACGAGCTTGGCCGCCGCCTGCAGCGGCGCCAGGTCACGGGTGATCAGCGTGCCCTTGGTGAGGATGGAGAAGGGGGTCCGTGCCTCGGCCAGGGCCTGGATGACCTGGGGCATGAGCGCGTAGCGACCCTCGCAACGCTGGTACGGGTCGGTGTTTGTGCCCATGGCCACGTGCTCGCCGAGCCACGACGGCCGGGCCAGCTCCCGGCGTAGCACGCCGGCGAGGTTGACCTTGACCACGACCTTGCGCTCGAAGTCCTCGCCGGGCGACAGGTTCAGATACGAGTGCGTCGGCCGCGCGAAGCAGTAGGAACAGGCATGTGAGCAACCCCTGTAGGGATTGACGCTCCAGGCGAACGGCATGCCCTTGACGCGGTTGAGGGCCGACTTGGTCTCCACCTCCAAGAAGGCCATGCCGGCGAACTCGGGCGTGTCGAAGATGCGCACGCGCTCCACCTGCAGTGGCAGCGCCGACTGGGCCGGGGATGGCGTATCCGCGCTCGGCAGGCGTTGCAGCTCGGCCATCGAGGTCACGCCCGACAGTATCGAACACGCGTTCGGTCAACGCAAGCTGCCGGGCCGATCAGCGCGCGTTCACCATGATGGGATAGCGTCGCCTGGTGCAATCCGAGGCTGTCGCTGTTGTGGAGGAGCCGGCCGAGCCGCCGTCCCGCTATCTCAACCGCGAGGTGTCGTGGCTGGAGTTCAACAGCCGCGTTCTGGAGCTGGCGGAGCGCCCAGCCACCCCGCTGCTGGAGCGCGTGAAGTTCCTGGCGATCTTCAGCTCCAACCTCGACGAGTTCTTCCAGGTCCGGGTGGCAGGTCTCAAAGACCAGCTGGCGGCGGGCCTCGGGACCAGCGGCATCGACGACCAGACCCCCAGCGAGCAGCTGCGAGCCGTGACCGAACGGACCCGCGAGCTGACGGCACGCCATTCGCAGGCGTTCGTGCAGGACATCGGTCCGGCGCTGGTCGACGCCGGGATCTGCTTCCTCAACTGGCCCAAGCTGACCACCGAGGACCGCAAGCACCTGCTGGACGTCTTCGAACGCCAGATCTTTCCGGTGCTCACGCCGCTGGCCGTGGACCCGGGACATCCTTTTCCCTACATCTCGAACCTGTCGCTGAACCTCGCGGTGATCGTGCGCGATCCGGACACGGGCGACCGGCGCTTCGCCCGCGTGAAGGTCCCGCCGCTGCTCCCGCGCTTCGTCGCCCTGCCCGACGGTGCCCGCTTCGTCCCGCTGGAGCAGGTCATCGCCGCCCACCTCAAGGCGCTGTTCCCCGGCATGGACATCGCCGAGCACTTCCCCTTCCGGGTGACCCGCAACGCCGACCTCACGCTGGAGGAAGGCGAGGCCGACGACCTGCTCGCCGCCGTCGAGATGGAGCTGCGCCGCAGGCGCTTCGGCAAGGCGGTACGCCTCGAGGTCGACGAGCACTGCAGCGAGCACGTCCGCGAGCTGCTGCGCCGGGAGCTGGAGTTGCACCCCGACGACGTCTACGCCGTCGAGGGGCTCCTGGACCTCGCGGGACTCATGGCGGTCGCCGAGCTGGACCGGGCCGACCTGAAGGACGAGCCGTGGGCGCCCACGACCCAGCCGGGCCTTGCGACCGCCGCGGACGAGGAGACGGACCTGTTCGCGATCCTGCGCGACCGCGACGTGCTCGTCCACCACCCGTACGACTCGTTCGCCACCTCGGTGGAGGCGTTCATCGAGCAGGCCGCCGCCGACCCCGACGTCCTCGCGATCAAGCAGACCCTGTACCGCACGTCCGGCGACAGCCCGATCGTCGAGGCGCTGATCCGCGCGGCCGAGTCCGGCAAGCAGGTCGCCACGCTGGTGGAGCTCAAGGCGCGCTTCGACGAGCAGGCCAACATCGCCTGGGCGAAAGCGCTGGAGGAGGTCGGCGTCCACGTCGTGTACGGCCTGGTGGGGCTGAAGACGCACTCCAAGACCGCGCTCGTGGTCCGCCAGGAGGCCGACGGCATCCGCCGCTACTGCCACATCGGCACCGGCAACTACAACTCCAGGACCGCGCGGCTGTACGAAGACATCGGGCTGCTGTCGGCCGACCCCGACCTCGGCGCGGACCTGTCCGACCTGTTCAACCTGCTGACCGGGTACAGCCGCCGCGCCGAGTACCGCAAGGTGCTGCTCGCTCCGGTGGCCATGCGCGAGCGCATCATCGACTACATCCGCGCCGAGGCCGCGGCGCCCGAGGGGCGCATCTTCATGAAGCTCAACAGCCTCACCGACGCGGCCGTGATCGAGGCCCTGTACGAGGCGTCGCGGGCAGGGGTCCACATCGACCTCGTCATCCGCGGCATCTGCTGCCTGCGACCCGGGGTGGCGGGGTTGTCATCGACCATCCGGGTGCGGTCCATCATCGGGCGCTACCTGGAGCACTCGCGGATCTTCGCCTTCGACTCCGTCGGCGGTCCCGACGGCACCCTGCTGATCGGGTCCGCGGACATGATGCCGCGCAACCTCGACCGGCGGATCGAGGTGATGGTGCCGGTGTCCGACCCGCGGCTGCGCCAGCGGCTGTGCGAGATCATCGACGCCAACCTCGCCGATGACGTCGGCTCCTGGGAGCTGTGCCCCGACGGGCGCTGGGAGAAGGTGCCGACCACCGAAGGCGTCAGCGTTCACCGGCGGCTGCAGGAGCTGGCGGTGCAGCGTGCGCGACTCCGCCGCGACCGGGCACGGCCGGCGGTCGTGGACAGTGGGGACGGCTCCGTGTCGCAGCTGTTC
>JALZLF010000127.1 GCA_030858865.1 Actinomycetota bacterium
GATCGGCGGTGGCGTCACCGACCAGGAAGGCGGTCACCGCCCCCATCAGCATCATGCCTTCGATCCCGAGGTTGAGCACGCCGGCGCGCTCGGTCAGCAGCTCGCCCAGAGCTGCCAGGGCCAGCGGGGTCCCGGCGGCCACGGCGGCCGCCAGCGTCAGGACCAGGGCGCCGTCGCTCACGTGGCGCGCCCGAAGCGCAGCCGGTAGCGGACGAACAGCTCACCGCCGAGGGTGAACAGCAGGATCGCGCCCTCCAGCATCGTGGAGATCGCGATCGGCACCCGGCCACCGGGAAGGCTCTGCAGCGCCGTGCCGGCGTTGCGCACACCGCCCAGCAGGACCGCCACCAGCACCACCGCCAGCGGGTTGTAACGCGCCAGCGCCGCCACGATGATGCCCGCGTAGCCCAGACCCAGTGCCAGCCCCTGCGGGTCCAGCGCGTGGGCGCGACCCCCGATCTCGCCGGCACCGGCCAGCCCCGCCAGCGCTCCCGACGCCAGCAACACCGCCAGCACGAGCCGTCGAACATTGATCCCGGCATAGCGGGCGGCGGCCTCGGAGTCGCCGTAGACGCGCAAGTGGAAGCCCAGCCGCGTGCGGCTGAGCACCATTGCCACCGCCACGGCGACAACGACGGCAACGCCCAACCCGAGGTGCACGCGGGTCAGCCCCAGCTGCACGAGCTCCGCGCTCGCCGGGATGGGCTTGCCCTGAGGAAAGTTGGTTGACGTCGGATCCCGCCAGAAGCTGGTCGATCCGAAAATGAGGTAGCGCAACCAGTACAGCGCCACGTAGTTGAGCAGCAGGGTGGTGATGATCTCGCTGGTGTGAAGCCATGCCCTGGCGGCGGCCGGCACCGCGATCCAGACCATGCCGCCTGCGACCCCCGCGAGCAGAAGGGCTGCGACCGCGACCGGGGCCGCAACCGCCTCCCCCAGCGCCAGGGCCACGCCCGAGGCGGCGATCGCGCCGGCGTACAGCTGTCCCTCAGCACCGATGTTGTACAGACCGAACCGGAACGCGACCGCGGCCGCCAGTCCCGTCAGGACCAACGGCGTGGCCGAGGCCAAGGTGTCGGTGAAGCCGAACCACGTCGTGTAGGCCGCCGCCAGCATCGCCGGGTAGACCACCGCGGGGTTGTGGCCGGTCAACGCCAGGAACACCGCACCGACCGCTAGCGCCGCGGCGATCGACGCGACCGGCACGGCGACCAGGTGCCACGAGCGGACCCGCGCCCGGCGTTGCAGGCGCGCGCCGCGCAGCCCCGTCACGCGCCGGAACCTGCCATCGCCAGACCCAGCTCGGTCAGGTCGGCGGTCCCGCCGCTGCGTTCCAGCACGATCCTTCCCTCGTACAGCACCAGGATCCGGTCGGCTAACGCGCGGATCTCGTCGAGATCCTCCGACAGCAGCAGCACCCCGCAGCCGGCCCGCCGGTGCGCGTCGAGCAGGCCGCGGACGAACTCGATGGCACCAACGTCCAGCCCCCGGGTGGGGGAAGCCACGACCAGCACGCCGCGGCCGTCCGCCAGCTCGCGGCCCAGCAGGACCTTCTGCACGTTGCCCCCCGACAGGCCACGCACGGCCGCGGCGGGACCGGTGGCCTTGACGCCGAACCGTTCGATGACCGAGCGGGCGTCGGTGGTGGCCGTGCGCCGGTCCACCAGGAATCCCAGCGGCCGGGTGAGCAGCAGGTTGTCGGCGATCGACAGGCTCGGCGCCAGCCCAGTGCCGAGCCTGTCCTCGGGGACGTAGGCCAGCCCCGCGCCGCGGGTGGCGCGAACCCCTCGCCGGGTCGTGTCCTGGCCGGCGACCATCACCGTGCCCTCGGTGGGTGCCCGCAGACCGGCGATCACTTCGGCGAGCTCTCGCTGGCCGTTGCCCGCAACGCCGGCGACACCGACGACCTCGCCGGCGTGCACCCGCAGGCTCACGTCGGTCAACCGAGCCGGGCGGCCCGGGGGCCGCAGACCCACGCCTCGCACGTCGAGCACGACCGTGCCGCGCGGCTCCTGCGCGCGTCGCGGTGACAGGTCGACGTCGCGGCCAACCATCATCATCGCCAGCTGGGAACGGTCGGTGGCGTCGGTTGCGACCTGGCCAACGACTCGGCCGTCCCGCAGCACCGTGATCCGGTCGGCGACGGCCAGGACCTCGCCGAGCTTGTGGCTGATCAGCACCACGGCCTTGCCGTCGGCGGCCATCGCGCGCAGCGTGGTGAACAGCTCGTCAGCTTCCTGGGGGGTGAGCACGGCGGTCGGTTCGTCCAGCAGCAGCACGTCGACGCCTCGGTACAGCATCTTGGTGATCTCGACGCGCTGCTGCTCGCCGACCGACAGCTCGCCGACGCGGGCATCCGGGTCGATCGGCAGGCCGTAGCGCTTTCCGAGCTTGACCACCGCGTCGCGCACCCGGCCGGGGAACAGCACCAGCGGCTGCCGGCGGTCGCCAAGGGCGATGTTCTCCGCGACGGTGAACCGCTCGACCAGCCGGAAGTGCTGGTGAACCATGCCGATGCCTAGAGCCAGCCCGTCGCGGGGGGTGCGCAGCCTCACCGAGCGGCCGTCGACGAGCACCGTGCCCTCGTCGGGCTGGTACAGCCCGCACAGGATCGACGCGAGCGTGCTCTTGCCTGCGCCGTTCTCGCCTAGCAGGGCATGGACCTCGCCGCGCTGGACCGCCACATCCACCCCGGCGTTGGCGATCACACCGGGGAAGACCTTGGTCACATCCCGGGCCTGGACGGCGGGCGCGGGGATGGAGGGGGCGGGCGCGGCCACCAGCGGCTACTGCTCGGGAATCTCGCCGTCGACGCCTTCGACGAAGTAGTCCATCGACAGCAGATCCTCCAGCGGCGCCTGCTCGCCCTCGGCGACGCGTTCCTCGCCGGACTGGTCGTTGATCGGCCCGGTGAACGGCGCGAACTCGCCATCGCGCAGAGCCGCCATCCGCTCTTCGATCTGGGTCTTGATGTCGTCGCCGACCGATTCGCCGAAGGGAGCCAGGGTCACGAGGCCGTCGGCCATGTTGCCGTAGTACTGCGAGCTCTCCCAGGACCCGTCGAGGACCTTCTCGGCGGTGTCGATGTAGTGGGGACCCCAGTCCCACTGGGTCGCCGTCAGCCACGCCTCGGGCGCGAACTCCTCCATGTCGGAGTTGTAGCCGGTCCACTTGGCGCCGGCCGCCTGCGCGGCCTCGCCCGGCGCGGGGGTGTCCTGGTGCTGGCCGACGACGTCCACACCGGCGTCCAGCAGGCTCTCGGCGGCCTGCTTCTCGATCTCGGGACCGAACCACGTCGAGGTCCACACCACCCGGACCGTGGCGTCGGGGTTCACCGAACGTGCCCCGAGGGTGTAGGCGTTGATGCCCCGCAGCACCTCGGGGATCGGGAAGGCGGCGACGTAGCCGAGCTTGCCGGACTCACTGGCAGCCCCAGCGGCCATGCCCTCCAGGTAGCGGCCCTCCTCGGCGGCGCCGAAGTAGGTGCCCAGGTTCTCGGCCGTCTTGAAGCCGGTGGCGTGTTCGAAGACAACGTCGGGGAACTTCTCGGCCACGGCCATCATCGGATCCATGTAGCCGAAGCTGGTACCGAAGATCAGCTTGTTGCCCTGGCGGGCGAGGTCTTCGAAGGTCCGCTCGGACTGCGGGCCCTCGGGGACGCTCTCGACGAACGTGGTCTCGACCCGGTCGCCGAGCGCTTCCTCAAGGTCCTGACGGCCAACGTCGTGGCGGTAGGTCCATCCGGCGTCGCCGACCGGACCCACGTAGACGAAGGCCACCTTCAGCGGCTCGCCCGCCGCCGCGCCTTCGCTCGCGCCGTTCTCGTTCGCGCCGCCTTCGCTCGCGCCGCCCTGTGCCGCTTCGCTGCCCGACGGCTCGCCAGCCTGACCGCTGCCCCCGCCGCCACAGCCAGCGGCGGCCAGCGCCAGCGCCGCCAACGCCGACAGCAACACGATTCGCTTGCGCATGCTGCGATCTCCCTTGTCGTTGTGCCGGCGCCGCGTCCGGCTATGGCCACAGCCGGCGCGCCCTGCGCGCCAGCTCCCTGCGGTGCTGCTCGATCGACCCGTGGACCAGGGCCCCGTCGCGAACGACGGCCTGGCCGTCCACAAGCACGTGGCGTGCCCGCCGGTCGGGTCCGAGGACCAGTCCGGCAAGGGAGTCGGACACGTCCGCCAGATCCTCGCCCGGCCATATGACCACATCCGCGCGACAACCGGGAGACAGCGCTCCGATGTCGTCGCGGCCGAGGCAGCTGGCGCCGCCCTCGGTCGCCAGCCGCAGCGCGTCGGCGGGACCGAAGTCGGCAGGCCGCCCGCTGCGTTGGCGGGCGGTGTACAGCGACTGGCGCAGCTCGGCGAACAGCCCGCCAGCCTCGTTGGAGGCGGCCCCGTCGACCCCGAGGCCGACCGCAACGCCGGCGTCCTCCAAGTCGGTGACGCGGCAAAGGCCGGCGCCCAGCCGCGCGTTGCTCGACGGGCAGTGCGCCACGCCGGTGCCGGCCTCACCGAGCCGGCGGATCTCGGCGTCGTCGAAGTGGACGCCGTGGGCCACCCACACGTCATCGGCGATCCAGCCGAGGTCGTCGAGGACGGCGAGCGGTCGCCGCCCGAACCGCCGCAGGCAGTCGGTCTGCTCCTCGACGGTCTCGGCGAGGTGGGTGTGCAGCCGCAGACCCCGCCGCCGGGCAAGGACGGCGGACTCGCGCATCAGCTCCGGCGAGACGCTGAACGGGCTGCAGGGAGCGACCGTGACGCTGATCCGCTCACCGTCGTGCCAGCGTTCGGCCACCGCTTCGGTGGAGGCCAGGATCGCGTCGAGGTTCTCCACGACGGCGTCGGGCGGCAGGCCACCATCGGACTCGCCGAGATCCATCGAGCCACGCGCCAGGTGCAGGCGGATGCCGACGGCCGTGGCCGCCTCAGCGATCCCGTCGAAGACGCTGTCGTCGCCGTGGGGGACCAGGTAGTGGTGGTCGGCGGCGGTGGTGCAGCCGGTCAGGGCCAGCTCGCTCAAGCCCACCAGCGCGGCGGCGTGAACGTCGGCGGCGTCCAGCCGCGCCCACACCGGGTACAGCTCGGTCAGCCAGCCGAACAGGTCGCAGTCGACCGCCCGCCCTCGGGTCATCCACTGGTACAGGTGGTGGTGGGTGTTGACCAGGCCGGCGGTGACGATGTCGCCGTCGCAGCGCAGCACCTGGTCCCCGGGTTCGGCGGCGACCTCGCCGACCGCCTCGATGCGCCCCCCTCGGATCGCAACGTCCCCGGGCCAGCGGGCCCCTCGCAGGACCAGCCTTGTCTCCGCGCGGTCCGTCGTCATCCTGTCTGAGAGGTGGTGTGGATTTCCGCGCACCTGACCAGACAAACGCACGCCACCTCCTTATGTCCAGTGCAGCCCGGCGTATGGTTCGGGGTTGGCCCGGGCCCACCGATCGAGCAGCGCAGCGAGGTGGACGGGCATGCCTTCAGCAGGCAACCGGAACTTCAGGACACACAAGACGACGAGTCCATGCTCCCGAGCGAAGTCCTTGACATTCTCGGTGACGAGCACTCGTCCTTCCTCGACAGCGACAGCAGCTACCGCTGTGTCCGGTCGAGCATCGACTCCGCGGTCTCGAACGTGCACGGCGTCGTGAGCTCGCTCGACAAGCTGGGCGCACGCTGCGGGAGGAAACATCTGGTCGATCAGGAAACGCACGCTTGCGCTAGGACACCAGCAAGTCGTCTCGTGCCTCGGTCAGCCGCTGGACCCGCCGGGCTGCCTCGTCGTTGTGGGCGACCTGAGCGTCGATCTCGTCGCGGTGGACGGCCGCGTAGTCGATCGCCGTGCGGATGTGGCGTCGATGCAGCCCGAACTGTTCGGCCAAGGCGGCGATCCGCTCCTCTTGTGTCCCCGTCGTGTGGCGCAGGGCGGACACGACCTCCCAGACATCGGCTCCGACCGCCAGCGCCGCTCGTCGACCGGTGGGCCCGTCACGGTAGATGATTCCTGGATGGTGCAGGGTATCGAGGCCCTCGGAAATGAGACGTTCCAGCAGGCTCCGCTCCGAGACCCCTTCTTCGGCAGCCTGCTCCTCGAGTCGGCCCTTGATGGCCGGATCGAGCCGGTACGACGTCGCGCGCGAGGCTGCCACGATCCCTCCTCGATGACATTGCACCGCAAGTGTAGTCCGACGACCGGACACTCGCAGTTCCCCCCGTCAGGTGGCGTCGCTCTCGTCTGAGGGCGTTTCGAGGTCCCTGTCCTCGGTGTAGTCGAATCCCAGCTCGTCGACGGCGATGTCGGGTCGGTAGTCGGGATCAAGCCGGCGAAGGTCCCACTCGTTGATCCACGCGCGGACGTACTGGCGCATGCGGTTGGTCCCAAGCCGCTCGATTCCCTTCACGTCGGGTGGGGACCAGGCGTACGCCTCGCCGTGGACCTGCTTGAGCAGGTCGTAGGTGCGGTCCAGCTCGTCGCCGTCCGGCGGCTGCAGGACCATCGCGTCGCGGTCG
Source organism: Actinomycetota bacterium (assembly GCA_030858865.1). GTDB lineage: Bacteria > Actinomycetota > Nitriliruptoria > Euzebyales > Egibacteraceae > JACCTL01. The sequence goes on from JALZLF010000127.1 coordinate 6,495, forward strand.
AGCAGCTGCATCCCGAGGGGGGCCCGGGCGGCGAGAACCTCGTCCTCGACGGTCTGGCGCTGTTGCAGCCGCCGCGGCACCATGTCGAGGTCGTCTTGCCGCTGGGCTGCAGCACCTCGGCGCCAAAGTCGTCGGTGCAGGCCAGCACGGCACCGAGCGGCACCGCCAGGTCCTCGTTCGGTCCCAGCATGAGTCGTGCCACCTCGGCATAGGACTTGGCCCGCTGCACGACTGAGTAGCGGCCGATGAGCTCCACCTCGTCGATGAGCAGGATCCATCCCGCGTAGCCGGCTG
>JALZLF010000153.1 GCA_030858865.1 Actinomycetota bacterium
ACCCCGCGGTGCGCGAGGCTGCCTGCGCCGCGTGGTTCGTGCTGGCCGACACCGATCGCGAGGGGCTGTCGCGCCACGGCGCGGAAGGCCTGTACGACCTCACACGTCGGTCCGCCGGCGCCGAGGCAGACCAGCGCGGCCTCACCGGCAGCGCGCTGCACGCGCTCGCCGACGAGGTCAGGGCCGCTGACCCGCGACACCGGCTGGACTCGCACCTCCAGACCGTCGTCCGTGACCAACTCGATCGAGTCGGCCGGGACCGTACGCACGCCGACCTCGTGCAAGCCGTGATAGGCGGGGACATCGTCGAGCGAATCAACCACTACCTCATCCGGCGCTGCGCCGCGTTCCTGGACCTCGGCCAAGCCGCCTGGCGCATGCCGGACCGCACGCTGGGCTTCTACGCGGCCTGGCGCCACGCGGCGCCGCACGATCATGCGCTGGACTTGGGGCACGGCGGCTGGCGCGAGGAGGCGGTTGCACTGCCGGAGGAACCCGACGATGCGGTCATTGTCCTGCTGAACCGCCTCGGTGTCGCCGAGGAGCACTGGGGCAGCTATGCCGGCCGGGTGCTGACCGGCCTGCAGGGGTGGGCGGGGATGATGAACTGGCGCGGAACGAACCCGGAGTTCCCGCAGCAGCAGGTCCAGCCCGCCGACCTGTCGCAGTACCTCGCGGTCCGCCTGTTCGTCGAGACCCTGCTGGTCACCGCCGCGACGCGCCGCACGTGGGGCCTGGAGCCGGCGGCCATCGTCGCGCACTTGCGTAGCCGACCACACGAGCTGTGGTTGCGCAGCGAGGCCGTCGCGGGCAACCTGCCACCATTCCTGGCGGCTTCGGTACGTGAGCTGGCAGCGAGCGGCGCCGCCGACGCCTCCTGGGCCATCGTCGCCGACCAGGCCTGGGCCTACCGTGAGAATTCCGAAGGCAGCGAAGAACCCTTCCGGGCGCACGACCATGCCTGGCGACTGTTCCGCCTCGCGCAGCTGCAGGGGTGGTCGGCGGCGGACGTGCGAACGCTGCCGCCGACGCTCCGCGACCGCCTCCTCGCCGTCCTCGACGATTTTCCCGAGTCCGCTCACGGTCCCGTGTGGCTCGCCGCCTTCGAGCGCCACTACCGCGACGAGATCCTCGGCGCCCTCGCCGCCAACCGCGGCCGCGGGCGGTGGCGCGACCGCCCGCAGCGACCCAAGGCGCAGGTCGTGCTGTGCATCGACGAGCGCGAGGAGTCGATGCACCGGGCCTTCGACGAACTCGACGACGGCTACGAGACGTTCGGCGCCGGCGGATTCTTCGGCGTCGCGATGAACTACAGCGGCCTCGACGACCACGACGTGACCCCGCTGTGCCCCGCCAACATCACTCCCGCCAACCGCGTTGAGGAGATCCCGCGTCCAGAGGCCGTGGCCGTGGCCGAACGCCGCAGTGTCCGCCTCACCTGGGAGGAGGTCTTCCACAACACCTACTGGGAGACCAAGCGCAACGCGGTGTCCGCGTTCTTCCTCACGCAGCTGACGGGCCTCGTGCAAGCGGTGCCGTTGGCCGGCCGCGTGCTGGTGCCCTGGCGGTGGACCGAACTCGCCCGCGCGGTGCGCCGCCGGGTCGTTCCGCAGCCAACCACCCTGCTCACACTGGACCACGACGACCACGCGCGCGGCTTCACGACCGTCGAGCAGGCGGACCGCGTCGAAGCGCAGCTGCGCAACATCGGCATGACGCACCATTTCGCGCGACTGGTCGTGTTCTGCGGACACGGGTCCGTCTCAGTCAACAACCCGCATGAGTCGGCCCACGACTGCGGTGCGTGCGGCGGCAAGCACGGTGGTCCCAACGGCCGCGCGTTCGCGGCGCTCGCCAACCGCCCTGTCGTGCGGGCGCTGCTGGCGGAGCGTGGAATCGAAGTCCCCGACGACACGCACTTCGTCGGGGCGTTCCACAACACCGCGAGCGACGAGATGAAGTACTTCGACACCGAGGACATTCCGGCGACCCACACCGCCGAGTGGGATGCGTTGCGCGCCGACCTCGACACGGCACGCGCCCATTCCGCGCGCGAGCGGTGCCGCCGGTTCGCCTCCGCACCCAAGGACCCATCGCCAGCCGTGGGACTGCACCATGTCCAGCACCGCAGCCGCGACCTGTCGCAGGTCCGGCCGGAGTGGGGCCACTGCACGAACGCCTTCGCCGTCGTCGGCCGCCGCAGCCTGACGCAGGGGGCGTTTTTCGACCGGCGCGGCTTCGTCATCTCGTACGACCCGACCCAGGACCCCACGGGCGCGATCGTTGAGCGCATCCTGCTCGCGATGGGGCCGGTGGGCGCTGGCATCAACCTCGAGTATTACTTCTCGAGCGTCGACAACCGTGTCTACGGCTGCGACACCAAGGTGCCGCACAACGTGTCGGGGCTGCTCGGCGTGATGGAGGGGGCTGCCAGCGACCTGCGCACTGGACTGCCGCGGCAGATGATCGAGATCCACGAGCCGATGCGCCTGCTGTTGATCGTCGAGTCGACCCTCGAGGTGCTCGGCGGCATCTACGGGAGCCAGCTGGCGATCGCCGAGCTGCTCGACAACGAGTGGGTGCACCTGGTGGCGATGGACCCGGACAACGGCGGGTTCACGCGCTTCGTGGCCGGCGAGGGCTTCGTGCCGTGGGAAGAGCATGTTGGCGACCTGCCGGTCGTCGCGACGTCGCACGAGTACTACCGCGGCAGGAAGGGCTTCCTGCCTCCGGCGCTGATCGAGACCAGCGCCGCGCGCACAGCTACGGCAACCGCAACGTGAGCGGCATCGCACTGGCTGCCGTCGTGGTCTGCGGGCTGCCACTGTGCGCCGCCGCCGCCAACGGCTTGAACGCCCTGACCGGTGAGCGCCTCTACAGCCACGCGACGGTCGCCCGCCTCGCCGTCACGAGCGTCGTCGCGTCGTTCGTCGCGACTCTGTACATCGCAGTGGTGATGGTGACGCGTCCAGGCACGCATGAGGTCACGATCTACCGTTTCATCGAAAGCGGCGACTTCCACGTCGACTTCGGGTTCCTACTCGATCCGCTGAGCGTGATCATGATGCTCGTCGTGACCGCCATCAGCGCGCTGGTGGCGCACTTCTCCGTGAACTACATGCACAACGAGAACGGCTTCACCCGCTACTTCACGGTCGTGTCGCTGTTCGTGTTCGCGATGCTGGTCTTGGTCATGGCCGACAACTACCTGGTGATGTTCCTCGGATGGGAGGGCGTCGGCGTCTGCTCCTATCTACTCATCAGCTTCTACCGCGAGCGACCGGCCTCCGCGCAGGCCGGTACCAAGGCATTCGTCATGAACCGCGTCGGCGACGCCGCCCTGCTGATCGCGATGTTCGTGCTGGTCGTCCACACCGGCGGCGTGCAGTACGGCGACGTGTTCGCCCAGGCGTCGGCCCTGCCGCGGGGCGTGGTCGAGACGCTCGGGCTCCTGCTCCTGCTCGGGGCGACCGGTAAGTCTGCACAGCTGCCACTGGGCACCTGGTTGGCGCGCGCGATGGAAGGGCCGACGCCGTCCAGCGCACTCATGCACGCGGCGACGATGGTGACCGCCGGCGTCTACCTCGTTGTTCGTTCGGCGCCGATCTACGACCAGGCACCCACCGCGCTCATCGCCGTCGGGATCGTCGGGGCGCTGACGGCGCTGTACGGACAGCTCATCGGCTACGTCCAGACCGACATCAAGGGACTGCTGGCGGCCTCGACCACCGCGCAGCTGGGGTTCATGTTCCTGTTCTGCGGGCTGGGCCTCTACGCGGTGGCGATCTTCCACCTGGTCGCGCACGCCTTCTACAAGACCTACCTGTTCCTGACCGCGCCGTCGATCCTCCATCAACTCCACGGCGGTGCCGACCCCACCGCGGTGAGGCGTCCCACGGACACCGCCCGTCCGCTGGCCGTCGTCACCCTGGCCGCGGCGATGGCGCTGCTCGTCGCACCGCTGCTGGGCAGAGTGTCGGAGGCCGCCGGTCTCGCCGGCAACGTCTGGGTCATGCTCGCGTTGGCGGTCGTCGCGATCTTTGCGGCGGCGTTCTCCATGCTGCGCATGACCGCAGTTGCCTTTGCCGGCCATGCCGGTCACGGCGACAACGATGGCCGCGACGTAGATGTGAGTCATGGCGCCGACGAGATCTCCCGTCACGCGCCGCCGGTGAGGCGTCCGTCCGCCGCTCGCCTGGTTCCGCCGCTGGTCGTGCTCGCCGGTCTGGTCGCGCTCGGTTTGGCCACCGACATCCTGCCGGGCGGGCTGTATGGCTCCTGGTTCCAGCGCCTGCTCGACGAGGCTCCCGGCGGTGGCGTCGCTGTTCCGCTGGCAAACCCGGTCCTCGCCGCGGTCTTCGCCTGCACCATCGCGCTGCTGCTGCTGTCCGGCTGGTATGGCCCTCGATACCTCGACCGGTTCCGGGAGGAGCTCCCCGCCGGAGCCATCCCTGGCCCCGCCCGCCGCGTGTACTGGTGGGCGCTGAACCGTGGCTATCTCGACGAGGCCTACGACCGCTTCGTCGTGGGTCCCGTGACAGCGGTGGGCCAGGCACTGGAGCGCTTCGATACGGCGGTGCTCGACCGCCGGGCGTCGCCCTCCGCGGCTGCTGGCCACGACGTCGCGACGTGGGAGGAGCGGTTCGTCACGCTCAAATCGGAGCATGCCGCCGGTGCCACCGCACTCGCCGAGCCGCCCGAGCGGCTCGAGTGGCTCGCCGGCGTGGGCGCCGCCGTCCAGGAGCATCCGCACGGCTTGTCTCAGCGCCTGGCGGCCGCCAGGCACTCGGTGACCGGGTCCGCGCAGCAGCGCACCTCCGACGCCCGCGGCGTGTTCGGCGCAGTCGCGGATGCGTCTGCCAGGTTCACGGAGAAACTCGAGCGGGTCGTGTTCCAACCAGCGGACACCGGCGCGCTGAAACTGGCCGGGATCATCGCCGGGATCATCGACGCCGTGGAGCGGGCGGTGTTTCAGAGCGGCGTCGAGCGCGGGCTCGCGCGTGCAGGCGCGGGCTCCCAACGCCTGCTGTTGGCGACCGAGCGCCGCCTGAGCCAACCGCCGGTCATCGGCACCATCCTCGCGCTCGCGCTGGTGGCGCTGATCGTGGGGACCAGGTGAACCTCACTGAGGTCATGGCCGCCGAGCAGGCGGGCTTTCCGATCCTGTCGGTGCTGATCGCTTTTCCGCTCGTGGTGTGCGTCGTGTTGCAGTTCGTCCGCAACGACCGGATGGGGACGAGCCTGGTCATCGGCGGTGCGGGCATCGAGCTCGGGCTCGCCGCGTTCCTGGCCCTGCGCTTCAATGCCGGTGTGACCGACCTGCAGTTCGTGGAGCGGTCTTCCACGGTGCTCGGCGTCAGCTGGCACCTCGGAGTCGACGGTGTCAACCTGCTGTTCATCCCGCTGACCGCGCTGCTCGGCCTGCTGGTGATCATCCACGCCGAACATGCGACCGCCTCCAGCCGCACAGGCGACGCGCGCCATTACGGGATGGCCACGCTGGCGCTGGAGGCGGCGATGATCGGCGCGTTCGCGTCGCTCGACTTGATCGTGTTCTGGTTCTTCTTCGTCGTCGAGCTGGTCCCGAGCTGGTTCCTCATCACGCGCTGGGGCACTGGTCCCGAACGCCGGCGCGCCGCGGCCGAGTATGTCGCCTTCATGGCGGTTGGGTCGGCGCTCATGCTCGCCGGCATCCTGCTGCTGGGCCATAACCATGCGGTGGTGACCGGCGACGGCTACAGCTTCGCGCTGCTCGCCCTGCTCCGTGTCGGGATCCCTCCCGAGGCCCAGACGCTGATCTTCTTCCTGCTGTTCTTCGGCTTCGCGGTCAAAGCGCCGATCTTCCCGTTCCACACCTGGATGCCAAAGGTGCTCGAGCACGGCCCTGTGGTGGGCATCAGCGTGTTCCTCGTCGGCGTCAAGCTCGGCACGTATGGGCTGTTGCGCTTCGTGATCCCGCTGCTGCCCGATGCCGCCTCGGGATGGTTCTGGCTGATGGCGCTGCTGGGAGTGACCGGCACGGTGTACGGCGCGCTGCTCGCGCTCGGGCAGTCGAACCTACGGCGTCTGCTGGCCTACGCCAGCTTGTCCCACATGGGTGTGGTCATGCTGGGCCTGTTCTCGCTCAACCTCGACGGATTCGAGGGCGGCCTGCTCCAGATGGTCAACCTCGGCATCGTCGGCGCCGGGTTGTTCTTCGTCGCCGGCTTCCTGTCCACGCGGGTCGGGCCGCCCGAGATCGAGGCGCTGGGCGGGGTGGTCCACCACGCGCCGCTACTGACCGCGACGTTCCTGGTCATCGCGTTGGCCGGTATCGGACTGCCAGGCACGAACGGTTTCAATGGCGAGCACCTGGTCATGCTCGGCGCCTACGAGCAGCACTGGGCAATGGCACTCGCCGCCGGCCTTGGCGTTTTCCTCACCGCCGCCTACTCACTGTCGTACTTCCTGCGCGGGTTCATGGGCGTGTCGCGTGACGCCGTGGTGGAGCGCGTCTACGACCTCACCAGCCGTGAGCGCGGGATCGTGCTCACACTCGCCGTCCTGATCTTTTGGATCGGCCTGGGCACCGGCCCGTTCATCCAGGCGATACGCCCCTCGATGACGGCCCTCGAGGAGCGGGTCTCGGACGGTGCAGGCACCGCGACGTCGACTACGGTCGAAACCGAGGTGACCGGCAGGTGAACGAGATCACCGCCGCCGAGCAGGTCGGGTTTCCGATCCTGTCCACGCTCGTCTTCCTGCCCGTCGTCACCATGGTCTCGTTGGGCTTCATGCGCAGCGAGCGGGCGTGTCGCCGCGTCGCGCTGCTCGGCGCGCTCGTCGTGCTCGGCCTGTCGCTGCTTCTGATGGCCGGCTTCGAACCGGGCGCGACCGACTTTCAGTTCGTCGAACAGTTCCCGTGGATCGCAGCGATCGGGGTGACCTACCACCTCGCAGTGGATGGGGTGAGTGTCCTGTTCGTGCCGCTGACGGCCCTGCTGGTCGTCGTCGTCATGCTGTCGTCCTGGTCATCCGTGCGCTACCAGCCCAAGGCGCACCTCATGGCGGTGCTGGCTTTCGAGACCGCTGCCATTGGCGTGTTCACCGCCGTCGACCTGATCCTGTTCTTCGTGTTCTGGGAGCTCATGCTCATTCCCACCTATGTGCTGATCAAGGTCTGGGGTGACGGGCCCCACCGCGGCCGCGCCGCGCAGCGCTACGTCCTGTCGATGCTGCTGGGATCGGCCGCGCTGCTGATCGGCTTCGTGCTGCTCGGGGTGAGCCACCGGTCGGCACCCGGATCGGGAGGTACGCTGTCGTTTGACCTGCTGGTGCTCATGGACTCCACGGTGCCGCCCGGCACCCAGACGGCTGTCTTCTTTCTGCTGGCGTTTGCGTTCGCGCTCAAGGCCCCGATGTTCCCGTTCCACTCCTGGATGCCGGCGACCGTGCTGGAAGGCCCCATCGCCATGGCGGTGTTCCTCGCGGGTCTCAAGATGGGCGTGTTCGGGTTCCTTCGCTTCGTGCTGCCGCTGGCGCCCGACGCCTTCTCGACATGGAGCTGGCTGATCGCCGTACTCGGCATCGTGGCCGTGCTCTACGGGGCACTAATCGCGCTCGTCCAGGTCAACCTGCGGCGTCTGCTCGCATTCGCCAGCGTCAGCCACGTGGGGATGGCCATGCTGGGGCTGTCCAGCCTGAACGCGCCAGGGCTGCAGGGCGCGCTGTTCTTGATCCTCAACCTCGGTCTGGTCTCGACCGGGATGCTGCTCGCGGCAGGCTTCATCCACCGGCGCGTCGGCAGCACCGACGTTGTTGCGCTGGGCGGCCTGGCCCAGCGCACCCCGGCACTGGCGACATTCGCGCTCATCGCTTCCCTCGCCGCCGTCGGGCTGCCCGGGACGAGCGGCTTCCCGGGCGAATTCCTCATCCTGCTCGGCGCGTTTCGCGCCCACGGGTGGTTTGCGGCCGTCGCGGTCACGACTGTGATCCTGACCGCCGCGTACGTGCTCGTGTTCTTCGAGCGCGCATTCCACGGGCGTATCCGCAGCACGATCGTAGAGGCCGCCCCCGACCTGCGACTGCACGAGGCCGTCACCGCCGGCCTGCTGGGCGTCGCGATCGTGGCGCTCGGGTTCTTCCCAGCAGCGGTGTTGAACTACTCGAGCGCGTCGGTCGGCGACCTCGTCAGCCGGCTGGACCCGGCGAGCACCGTTGCGGCCGAGGACTAGGGGTTTCGCGCGTGGACGTCACCGGCATCACCCCACTGCTCGCGCTGCTGGCGCCGGTCCTGGGCGCGGCCGGCGTCATCCTGCTGCGCCATCGCACGCCTGCCCGGGAGCTCTGCGGGGTCATCGCGGGGGTCGTGCAGCTCGGCGTGGTGGCGACCATGGTGCCTACGGTCCGCGGCGGCGGCACGGTCTCCTTCACATTGTCGGCGTTCTTGCCCCAAACGTCGATCGCGTTGCGCGCCGACGCTCTCGGTGTCGTGCTCGCAGGCACCGCAGCGATCTTGTGGGTGCTCACGACGCTGTATGCGATGGGATACTTCGGAACGGCCCCCGACCCGGCACTGACCCGCTTCCACGCCTGCCTCTGCATCACGATGTCGGCCACGGTAGGAGTGGCGTTTTCCGCGAACCTGGTCACCCTGTTTCTGTTCTACGAGGTGCTGACGGTGGTGACGTACCCCCTCGTGACGCACGCGGGTACGGCCGAGGCCGTGCAGGCAGGTCGGCGCTACCTCGCGTACCAGCTCGGCGCTGCGATCGCGTTCCTGCTGCCGGCGATCGTTCTGACCTACATCGAGGCGGGGACCTTCGACTTCGTCCCGGGCGGAATCTTCGCCGCAGACGCCGGCAGCACGCTGC